>NZ_JASCXF010000006.1:0-137622 GCF_030062225.1 Sphingomonas sp. 2R-10 | reverse complement strand
GCGTTCGCCGCCGAACTCGAACAGCAACGGGCGGGGTTAACCCCGCCCGTTGCTTCGCCTGCGCTCATGCGCGACAACACCGGTCGGTCTCTGGTTGCCGCTGGATGAAAGACCGGGGTCACGTCAGAGCCCCCCTGACTGGTAGCGTATCTCGGGGAGCTGCCCTGGACGGTGTGGACCACAGGTCGCCACGATGACCTGATCAGCGTCCGTGTTGACGATCAGATTGGCATTGTGTGTCACGATGATGATTTGCCGACGCTGTTTTGTGCTCCGGAACCGCTCAACCAACTCCACAAAGATCGAGCGCGGATCGAGGTTTTCTTCAGGTTGGTCGATGATGAGCGGACGATCGTCGTCGGTGTCGATCGCTAGGTAAAGCAGAAGCAGAACAATGCCCCGCGTGCCGGGTGACAGCCGCTCCACATCGGTGCCATCGTACTGGATGCCGTAGGCGATCTGGATGTGATCGGTCCCGTAAAGCCAAGCGGAAACGTCACCCGCCCACTGGCGATAATCGGCAGCCTCTGCAGGGTCGCGCCGATTGTAAGGGCAGCATTCGATGATCGCTGCATCGTGTGCCTCACGGAACCCGGCTAGCGCGGTGGACACCTCTTCAGCCGTCCCCCCGCTCCAGGCCGGTAGAAGGGCGGCGCGAGCTAGATCGGCGAGCGACCCCTTACGCAGCTTGGACCCCTTACGGAGATCCAGCAGCGCCTCTCCTTTCCGTGCCCATGCTTCAACGTCGACCCGGCGACGAACCTCGAACGACAGTTTGCGGGCTGAACCAGTTTCGGCGTCAATGCGAGTTGCCAGTGGAGCATAGAGGCTGGTTAGCTCGGCCTGCTCGCAGACGATCGCGTCGAACACTCGGGTATAGGCCGCTCGGCGTTCGTCGCGGATCGCTAGCAGGCGCGCTGGTGCCTTTTCCGCCGTCTCAATCTGGCGTTGAAGGTTAGCGGCCTGCCCTTCATCGACTGCAATTTTGCTGTTGAGTGCGGTGAGTGCCTTCGCTGCCGCTCGATCCACCCCGATCAGTGCTTCTAGGCGCTGGGCTTCAGCGGCAAGAATTGCGATTGAGAGCGTTCCGAGCGGCGCGTCTTGCGGCAGGTAGGACGTCTTGGCGGGAGGAGCGGCCGTTACGATTGGTATGGGCGTGCCGGCCAGCGCTGTCAGTGCGGCGACTACTGCTGCGCGCTCGCCGGCGATAGCGCCGTCAACGTCACCGGCGAACTTAAACTCGAACCGCGGCCACAGCGCCTCTGGCATCTGCGCGGCTTCATGACGTTGGCGCATTTGACGAAGGGCGTCAGGAAAGGTCCGTGTCTTTGCGAGCAAAACCTCACGCGCAAGGGTGTCCAGCCCATTGCGGCGACGCTCGAGCTGTTCGTGCTCCGAACGGCGCTTCTGCAATGCTGCGGCAACGACGTTGTAGGTATTGAGACGAGCCTGATCCCCGCCACTTTTCCCGACCAGGGCGGTACGGTCTGCTTGGGCCTTGGCGATCGTGCCCTGAAGGGTCGTCAGCTTGGCCCGGAGCGGTACGACGCTTGCCTCTTTTTCACGTTCGCTGACGAACTCCGTCGACAGATCGCGCAGTTCGTCCTCCGCTTGGCCCCGAGCGGTGCGGGCGCTTTCCGCGCGCAGATCGAGGAGTTGGCCGAAATCAGTGGCGCCGAGCCGCTCTTCCGTCGGATGAGCGAGAAAGATCACGCGCTGTATCTCGTTCAGCAGCTCGTCGGTAAGCCCTTCGGCCGAGCATAAGCGATCGACAAATTGCTGAGATAAATAGCGCACCTGCGGCTCATCGCTCTCCCCCTCTCGTTCAAGGAGATTGGCGATGGTCTCGCCGCAGCCTGAGCCGTCATCCCAACTCAAGTCGACCTGCGCGCCAGCAAGGTGATCGCGAGCGCGATACACAAAGGAGAGCTTGTTGGCCTTCAGTGACAACGCTGAACCGCCAGCAGCAATCAGATCGGCAAGAGCCGTCTTGCCCGAGCCGCGCGCGCCGATAATCCCGATCAGGCCTGGATTAAGTGGGACGACGGCGTCGAGGAGAAAGGGGGCACCCTTCACTTCGACCTCTGTCATCACCTGCGAAGGCTGCGCTGCTGGCGGTGCGGCTGTTCCAACAAAAACCCGCATTTCTGGTTCGAGACACGCCTGCCGCAGCGTCTCAAAGGTTACGCGCCCCTTCAACCAGCAGCGGCGATCCTGGGCGGGCGCTGCCACAGTCTCTGGTCGATGGGCGTCGCTGCCGTGCAGGCATGGCTTGAGGCCGCCATATTCAGAGACCAACGTCTCGCGCCCCACTGGCGTCTTCCCGAGCCAAAATTGTCGATCGGCTGGCCGGCCTGAGAAGATGATCTGTGCCGCACGTTCGATTTCGCGGCGCAACCGTTCCAGGGAAGAATCGCCTTGAAGCCCTGCCGTCCCGTCCTTGTTGCTGGCGGGCACCGCGACCAGGATGTTTTCCCGCGCCCAAGGGCTTGCCTTCATCGCTTCGCGAAGGTTGGCGAGGTCGACCTTGAACTGGTTGGTGCCTACTTCGAGAGCGCGTTGGTCGCTGGTCGCATTGGCGTCGTGAACGCGACCGAGGCGCATGATGTCGGCGGCTGTGCAGCGATAACGCTCGTCCTTGGCCTCGAACCTGAGGTCGGACAAGAAGGCATGCAGGCGCGTCAGATGATCGTCATCGTCGGGAGAGACAAGGAGGTGGAGGTTGACAGGCGAGCCTTTGTCGGTGCCGACACCAAGCCGCAACTCGACATTGGGGAAGATCAGATCGACGTCGGGCATCCGCCCGGCCGCCTTGTATGCAAGCGCCTGCTCGTAAGTGGCGGTGCTATAATAGTCGGTGATGCCGAGGGCACGGACCCTTGGTTCCGATGTCTCAATCCGGGTTAGGAATTGCTCCCACCCGTCCGCGGCCGGATATTGATCGGCAAGAATGGTGCCGGGGGTATGAATATGTGGGTCCCACCGCTGCCACACTGACCCCCTGCCAAGCTGTCCCGCCATATTCCCGCCCTTGTCGATGCCCGTTTCGGCATCTTATGGAGCATTCATATGGGTTTGACAGGCCGCAAGTAAGGCATCGAAGCGAGTGCGGCAGATAAGCCAAGGGCCGCCCTTTTGAGGCGGCCCCGACCGTTTAGTTCCCTCTCGGGAAACGGACACTCCCCGAGGGGGAGGCCGCAGATGCCTCCCGATATAGAACCTGCTACTAAAGATTCAACTAATATCTAACCGCCCCCGGGGAGGTCTGTCAGCCCTCCGGGGCGAGTACCGAGGGCACAGGCAGCCAAGCCAGCGCTACACGAAGAATGGCGTCGAACTCGGCTTCCGGCATACGGGCTATACCGCCCTTGTCCGGCACGAGCCGACTGACGGCGACCGTCGTCATCTTGTCACAAATCGCGAACGCCGCACGCCCGTCGATCGTGGTCTGAAGCGGCACGGCCCACTTATTGCCCGGCTGCGCCTGCGTTGAACATGGGATCACCGTCACTGCGCCATGCAGCGTGTTCCGATACGAGATCACGATCACCGGCCGACGCTTCCAGAACTCCGGTAGCTGCGCGTCCTGAGGGAAATCGCACCAGAAGAGCTGACGGATCTTCGGCGCGCCCTTCAGACGCGGCGCCACCCGAGGTGGTGCTTCCTGGATGTGCGCGTTCATTCGTCGTCGTCCGTCACCAGACGCAGCTTGGGCGCGCCCCGCCGGTTCTCGCGGCGCTTCGCCAGTTCGGACTTGTCCTTCATCTCGGCCAGCTTCTCCGCGGCGAACGGCGCTGCCGCCTCGATCAAGCCATCCAGATGGTAGATGTTGGTCCGGCTACCGGTGTCCGTTCGCCGTTCCTCGCGGCGAATATACCCGGCCCCTTCCAGCGCAGCGATGTGCTTCTGGATCGTGCGCGGGTGGACGTTCATCGCCTTCGCCATCGTCGTCTTCGACGGGAAGGGCTTGCCTTCGGCAGTCCACCACTTGCTCGCGAGATACACGACGATGTTCAGGTCGAGCGGTTCGAGCCCGAGTTGACGCTGGTTCTCGATGATGACGCTTGGCAACGCCGTCCAACCCGCCTCCATCAGCGGCTTGGTCCATTTCTTCTCGTTCGTCCGCAGATCGCCGCTGCTGTCGGTTTGCTTCTTCGCAGCCATGTGTTTATTCCTTTCTGGCTGCGGATATGACCCTCGCGCGGGCGGCCTTCAAGTTCGAGGGGGCGGCCGTAGGGCCACCCCCCTAGGGCGCTAATGCCGCCCACTCCCCGGGCTTTAGCGCCCAGGAGGCGGGAGCCGCCACGGGCCTACAAAGTATAGGACATCCCCATATAGGATCCGCTCAGGCTACACTCCTAGCGTATCAACCGAGGAAAACCCAACGGGGAGCCCCCACGGCCTCCCAGTCGGTAGCAAATTCAGGCGAAAGCCTCGTCGGCGAGGTTACCGTCGCGGGATTCGACGATCAGCGCGACCGTGTCCTCCCGATCGCGCGGATTGAACACGCGGCCGACCACCGTCCAGATCGAGCGGTTCTGCGGGTCGTTCCGATCCTGACCCGCGATCACGCCGGGATCGAGGATCGTGTCGCCGATCGCGGGCACCTGACCGGCAAACTGCTAAGGGCCATACTCGATGCCTCCGTCGAAGACCTTCCCGGCAGGATCACGATGCAGAATCCGGATGCTGGTCATTTGCTGTGCTCCGTCGGGGCATTGTTGCCCATCCATAAACAGCAGATCGCCCAAAGCGTGTGTCCTGCCAAGGCATCTTACGCGGTAAAGGACAGGCCCTTGGCCCGGGGCTGGCTCGCTGGCGCCGCAGCCCTCCCCCGAAGGTCCGCGGGCGCAAGGAAACACCAAGGGCGGCTGCCCTTTCGTTCCCGAACGACAATCAGGCCCCCCGTGTAATCCGCCAGGCTGCAGCCGATTGGCTACTCAGCCGGATGAGCATCGAAGCCATGTCTGTCGCGGCGTAGATCGATCGGCAGTGTCGTTGCAAACGGGCGCTGTATTTTCCCACTCTCTCTCGCACCGGCCAGGCGCGAAATCGACCCTTGTAAATGAACCATCGAACCGCGCCGACCTGATGATTTTGGTCGGTAGAGCGACGCCCAATCAGAGGGCGTCGCGCGGTTCTGTGCGCCCATTCCGGGCAGAAGGAAGAAGCATATGTCGATCAAAGGCACACTCGATCCGATCCACATCGGTGGCCGGACACGCTCGCTAATGCGGGACAGCGGAAGGTATGTCGAAAAAGGCTGGTGGGGCGTCGACGATAACAACACGCCGCACATCGGCCCTTATGACAGCCGTGAGGCCTGCCAAACGGCCTGCGACGCCATCAACGATGGTGATGCCTAGGTAACGGCCTGGAGCGATCAGAGGATCGCTCCAGGCTACTATGATCGCGCGCGCCGGCTTCGCTTCGCGGCACCGGCGCGCGCTCTTGGTCGCTGCGTGTCGCGATCGGCACCATGAGTTTCCGGTGCTACCGCCCCTTCCTGATGCGGGCAAAGTCGGTCAGACCCGCAGCCTTGTACGCCGCCATCATATCGCTGCGCTCACCCAGCGGCGTTACCGAACCATGGGTGATTTCGCCTAGCGTGTCACAGATCCGGATTGTGGCCCGAACCGTCGTCGAAAGCCATGTGCAGAACCGCTCCATATCGGGCGGGTAAACGAGGTCCGTTTCGGACGGGAACATGCCGTGCTCCCCATCCGGCGCGACATAGGTGTTGATTGCGGTCTCGAGCACAAACACGTTGAGCATGACGGTGCCGTTCAGTTCGCGAATATCGGGCAGCATCCGCAGCTCCGGTCGCCACTCATAGGCCTTGGCCATCAGCGTCTCGTTGAGATGCCCCCCGAAGACATTGCGCAGATATTTGGCAAACCGCAGGTCGCCGTCGAGTGCTTTCATCTGCTCAGCCAGCTGCGGCGCGTCCCGGTACAGGAAGCGCATCGGACCTTCCAGATCGGCGAGATTTCCAAGCGCCATGAGCGCTGCTTTGATGAAGGGAACCCACGTGCCGGCGGGCCCGAGCTGGCCCGTCAGTTCGCCGTCCGCCGAGCTTAGGTCGCCATGGATGATCCGCGACGTGAAGTAGATTCTCTCGATGGGCGTCATTGGTTCTCGCTTAGTCCGTTACAGCCACACTGAGGGCGGCGCGCACGTCGCTGTCGAAGCGGCCGTACGGCTTGCCGAGTTGCCAGTCGGCAGTGTGGATCAGGCGTAGCATGGGAACCCTCTGGCGGTGCGGTTTAAGACTGTCGAGCGGGACGTCCTGCCCCCTCCCCTACCCCGCCACCATGTGACGTCAGCGGATGGCGATAACCTTGACCTCGACGGCATCGGCGATCTTCTTCCAGTTCTGGTCGCTGGTCCATGCGGGCAGACCGTCGCGCCGCGCGAGTGCCAGGCAGAATCGGTCACCCAGGCTGAGCCCCGCCTCGGCTGTTGCCGCCCGCAACCGCCCGGCAATCTGCGCGAGCGCCTTGTCGGCCGGCACGATCGTCAGCGGCAATGGATCGAGCATCGCATCGACTTCGCGCTCAGGCATACCGGCATGGACGAAGTGGCTGACGACCTCGGCATAATTGACGCTGCTTACCCGCGCCTCACCGATCTCAGCCGCGACCTTTGTCGCTCCACGCTCGCCCTTAAGCATGGCAATGATCGCAGACGCGTCCAGCACCACGCTCATTCGCCGCTCTCTTCCCGACGTCGGGCAAGGAATGCGTCGACGGATGCGTCGGGATTACCGCCAGTGTACTGCTTGGCCAGAGCCTGAGCGCGTGCCACAGCCTGGCTTGCCGTCCGCAACACCACGCCGTCCTCCGTCTCGTCGAGGTAGACTGCACCACCGCCACTCAGACCAAGTCGCTTCCGGACGTCCGCTGGCAGGCTCATGCGCCCGTTAGGTGTAATGTTAATCTGCAAGGTCATATTAGCACGCTAGCCCCGATGTACCACATTTACGCAACATAGCTGACGGGGCCGTCAACGACAATAATGCAGCTATCGCGCCCTTCTCTTATGCCCATGTCAAAATCGACATTGCGTGCCACACTGCTTCGATCCTGCCAAATGCATATTTTCGCAGGTGCGTTTTGGGTATGCCTTTTGAAGACCGGCGCTAAACCGGTGCCTTAATGGCGCTTTACCCACTCAAAAAAGACTGGACAAACAGACACCACGTATCGAAGACCAAACCATGTTTATCCGGGCCTACCTCCGCGCATCTACCTCCGAACAGGACGCATCACGCGCCCGCGACGTCCTCGACGCCTTTGCGGTTGAGCAGGGACTGCGGATCGCGGCACGCTATGTCGAAAACGAAAGCGGGGCCAAGCTGCATCGGCCTGAGCTGTTCCGATTGCTCAACGATTGTGAGCCCGGTGACGTGCTGCTGGTGGAGCAGGTCGACCGGCTCTCCCGCCTCACTTCCCCGGACTGGGTGCGCCTGCGTGGCCTGATCGATGCCAAGCAGGTCCACATCGTCGCGCTCGACCTGCCGACGTCGTGGACCCTGACGGCGCCGGCTGACGAGTTTACCGGCCGGATGTTCGCCGCGGTCAACGCGATGATGCTCGATGTCCTCGCCGCGGTAGCGCGCAAGGACTATGAGGATCGCCGTCGTCGCCAGGCTGAAGGGACCGCTAAGGCCAAGGCCGCTGGCCTCTACAAGGGCCGCCCCGCGAACAAGGCACGCAACGCTGCGATCTCCTCCTTGCTGAGCGATGGCCGCAGCTGGCGCGAGATCATGGACGCGACTGGATGCAGCCGTACCCTGCTTGCCAAAATCGCTCGCGATCACCGGCTCCTCAAAGCGACGACGGCGGTCGAAACGGACGGCTAAACCAGTCCCGTAACTCCATCTCGATCGAGCCATTTCGGGAAAACGGTTTCGGGAACAGGTTTTGGGAATGTTGCCCTGCTCGCCTCTGAATACGGCCCCTGCCCTGCCACGATCTCACCCGACCTTCCCAATCGGGAAAGCTCACATGAAGAGCGCGGGTCAATGTGGAACGGCAGATTACCTCCCACCGTTGATGAAGATGATATCGAATTTGGATATGATCGGCCGCCTACTGCTGGCCGCAGCGCTCGGTAGCCTCATTGGCGCAGAACGCGAACGGCTTGCTTGGACGGCCGGGATACGCACGCACATGCTGGTATGCGTCGGCGCTTGTCTCTTGATGATCGTGTCGGCTTACGGGTTCGAAAACGCCAAGCAGATGCCGCACGTTGTCCTCGACCCCTCGCGCATTGCGGCGCAGGTTGTGTCAGGCGTTGGATTCCTCGGCGCTGGCTCAATCCTTCTGCGCGGCAATAGCATTCGCGGATTGACGACCGCCGCGAGCATCTGGGCCGTAGCCGCTCTTGGTCTAGCCGCTGGTGGTGGACTGTATGCCGCGGCGGGCGTGACGACGGTCATCATTCTCATCATCCTGGCCGGGTTGAAGCCGCTAGAGGATGCGTACCGTGCGCGTGTGCAAAGCTGCGTTCTCCACGTACGCGCTGAACACGACGGGCTTAGCGTCGACGATTTGAAGCGACTGCTCCGGATTAAAGGCGGGCAGATACAGCAGCACACCCAGGTTCCAGTTGAAGATGGTTTAGACGATCACGTCCTTCACTTGGCGCGAGTGTCGCGATCGGACATGCGGCGAGGTGCGCAACGGTTGGCGGAACATGCCGGGGTTCAAGCGGTAGAGGTGCAGCGAAGGGGTTCAATCCCAGCATTAAAAAGAGGAGAAAGAGCATGAAGCATTGTTTGGCACTAGCGGTTCTTGCAGCAGGGCTGGTGAGCGTTCCGGCTTTGGCAGACATGCCCGGCAAGGGTTGGATCAAGCGTGACAAGGTAGGCCAGATGCTGGCCCGCAAAGGCTATCATCTTACCAAGATCGAAGCTGATGATGGGCACTGGGAAGGCGAAGCAACGCGCCGAGGTGTCACATACGAGTTCCACGCCGATCCGCATACGGGAAGGCTCACCAAGTTGGAGCGCGATCACTGAGTTCACGCACTTGAGCAGCCCAAGCGGTCAGCAATCGCTTGGGCTTCTTTCCCGAAACACCATCCTCGTGGGAAGGCCCTGACCGTCTCGCGTGCCGTTCCCAATCGGGAAAGGGCTATTGGCATCACGCCATAGAATTGCCGTCCGTGATGCGTAGAGTACCCGCCATCGTGATGCGGAGGATCAATGCTAGAGGCAAAGCGGCTTGAGGGGCGGTCGTACTATCTGCGGCCTGTCGAGGACGCGGATCGCGATGCTATCCGCGACATACTCGCGAGCGACCCCGACAATTGGAGCATCCAGACGGTATCGGCTCTCGGCGAGGCGTTCGATAGCTATTGGTCGAACATGCTTTCCATGCCGGGGCGGATCACCTTCTGCGTGGTGGAGGTTGCTACCGGCGAGGTCGTTGGCACATCCAGCTTCGTATCAGTCGATGAAGCTCACCGCACTGTCGAGATCGGTTACACCTTCTACCTGCCGCGCGTCCGGGGGACACGGGCCAACCCTGAAACCAAATGGCTGATGCTCAACGAGGCTTTCTCAGCAGGCTTTATTCGCGTGCAGTTCAGCGTGTCGGAGGCCAACAAGCATAGTCAGGCTGCGGTATCGAAGCTCGGCGCTGTTCGGGAGGGCGTGCTGCGGAATCATCGCATCACATGGAACGGGAGCCGAAGAAACACGGTCATTTTCTCGATCATTGAGACCGACTGGCCGGCGATCAAGTCACAGCTTCTCGCCCGCCTACAGGATTAAACCCTAGCGATAGTTCGTTCGGGCAGGACTTTGTAGGGCAGCTTTATAGGCGGCGACCGCTGATCCGAACCCCATTGCTAGAGCGTCTGCTGTGAGTTCGTGTCCTATGGATGCTTCCGCGATCGGCGGCATACCGCCGATCAGATCGGGCAGGTTGGCGAGATTGAGGTCGTGTCCGACGTTGATCCTCAAGCCAACGGCATGGATCGCTTGCGCCGCTTCCGCTGCTGCCGTGAGAACAGGACCGGGGCCACTGGCCCGATGCTCGGCCGCATACGAGCCGGTATAGATTTCGGCGCCATCTGCTCCGCTTTGGACCAGGCCCACAACAGCCTTTGGATCAGGGTCGACGAACAGGATCACACGTCCGCTGACTGCCTTGAAGCGCGCGACTTCATCAGCCACCCGCACCGGAGCATCCCGATCGTCAAACTTCCATCCTTCCTCCGATGTGAACGCAGAGGGAGGATCAGGAACCAGTGTGCATTGCTCGGGCTGCACAGCAGATACGATGCGGAATAGGCGATCGTCGGGAAAACCTTCGATGTTCAATTCAAAGGCAGGTCGAAAAGGCTTCATCCACTCCGCGAGAGCCGATACGTCGTCATCGCGGATATGGCGCTGGTCGGGACGCGGATGCACCGTAATCCCGTCAGCCCCGGCGTCATGGGCGATACGAGCAAAGGCGAGCAAATCGGGTACGCCTGTTCGCCGAGAGTTTCGCAGTAGGGCAACCTTGTTCAGGTTTACACTTAGACGCGCCGTCAACATCACCCCCGATCGCCTTTGGCACTGGAATTACGGTATGTAGCGTCCAATGGCGAGAGCCTGCCGTGCGTCAGCCGCGGGCCAGTTCTGCCTCCTGTCATTCCCGATATTCCATCCGAAGGGGAATGCCCCGGCCGTCTCGCTAGCGGTTCGTTTGTGGGAATGGCGAGTGTCGTTATGATGTCGCAACGATGATGCGAATGGACGTTACGCGGAATGGAAAATGCCTTTGATGTTGGAGATCGGGCGCGAGCCGAGCTAGCAGACCTGATTGATCGACAGATGCGTCCACTAGGAGACGCAGTTTTCAGCAAGTTGCCTCTCGCCGAAGGTCAGACGGTGATGGACGTCGGATGCGGAACCGGAGAAGCGACTTTGCAGTTGGCGGCGCTGGTCGGCCCGCAAGGTCAGGTGATCGGTGTTGATGTTGCTCCGCGGGTCTTGGCGCTTGCGAAGCGGCGGGCGGAGAACACGGCTCATGTGACATTTCTTCAGGATGATGCTGGCACCTTGCCACTGCCTGATCGATCATTGGACGTCATATTTTCTCGGTTCGGGACGATGTTTTTTGCCGATCCGGTAGCAGCATTCCGTAATTTGCACCGGATGCTACGACCGGGCGGTAATATGGGCTTTGTTTGCTGGCGATCGGTAGCAGAGAATGAGCTGGACACGTTCTGCATCAACGCTGCTAAATTGCCGATCACGGTCGACACGTCACCCTACAGCTTTGAAAAGGCTGCCGTCATCAAGCAGGTGCTTGAGGATGCCGGTTTTCGTAACATTGCCATCGAGGCGCATGATGCTCCGATAACCGCTGGCGACACTGCCTCGACGTTGAAAGTCGTGACGAGGGTTGGGGCGCTCGGGAAATCTCTTCGGGAGAACCCGGACCTGTTGCCGGCAGCAGAACCCATCGTGCGCTCGGCCCTCGCGGCGCGCGAACAGGGTGGTTTGGTGCATCTGAACTCGGCAACATGGATCGTGACTGCAACGGCATGAACCACCCAGACGCCAACCCTCTCTTTTCTCGCCCACGGATAGGACGCGGGCGTTGGCTTGGTGCCCCGACCAGGGCAGTTCCACCGGATGCCACAGCGCCTGAACCTGACCGCCCTCCTCGTTGACGAATATGACACTGCCATCGACTTTTTCGTCGGAAAGCTTGGTTTCGAGTTGCGCGACGACAAAGCGCTAACAGATGAAAAGCGGTGGGTGGTGGTTGCGCCGCGAGGCGGCGCGAGCGGACTGCTATTGGCTCGGGCTGTCGGTGACAGGCAACGTGACGCTATCGGCGATCAGAGTGGCGGTCGAGTATTCCTGTTCCTCGAAACGGACGACTTTGCCCGTGACCATCTCGCCTACACCCAGCGAGGCATCCGCTTCGTCGAGCCGCCTCGCCACGAACCGTATGGCATCGTGGCCGTATTCGAGGACCTCTATGGCAACCGATGGGATTTGATCGAACCTGCCATCGTCCCGCGATGATTCCCGGTTGAGCATCCCAACGGGAACGCCTCGGCTGTCTCGCGTGCCGTTCTCAATCGGGAAGGTTGGCAGGTCGATTCCTTCCAGATTGCAGGCGGTCGTTTAGGAAGGCATGCATGGTGGCATGACCAAGCCTATTGCCGTCCGTTTCAGCGTTCTGCCCGAGAATGAGGAAGCCGCTGTGGCCCATATTAGCGCCCGTGGTTACTCGCCTATGCAGATCGAACGAAACGTAGAAGGCCTCACTGTCTTAGTATTTCCGCCTCTTGCCGGTGAAGCACTAGAAAAATTAGTGAAGACTATGCCAGTGCATCTCAATGCCAAAATTGGCATTGTCGTTGGGGACGCCCCGCCGTTTGCTGCGCTTCATTAAGAGCGAAGTCTTTACAACGGCGTTTCGGTTGCTCGCGCCCAATTGCGGACACTCACCTGCTAGGCCAGAGTGGCATAATGAACAACGGATGGGGCCGATGAAGAGAACTAGGTTGGACGCTCTTGCGCTAATAGCGGTCACAAGCGGTTGCGTCGAACGGAAGCCCCCATTTTCTAGTGAGCAGTTTTTGGCCGCCAAAGCACAGTGCGGCGCGGTGGATGCTTACGTTATCGATGCGGCACCCAACACGATCGGATTTTCTGGAACGTCCAACGACCATATGCGGCAGGCGAAATGTCTGAAAGCGAAGCTAGAAGGATTTGACGTTAAGACGGTTGTGCTTGGGTCGCAGCTTCACGAACGATCGTAGCCAGCAACCCTCCGCTAACCACCACATTGTGACGTTCCCGAAATTTGATCCCAATGGGAATGCCCCGGCCGTCTCACTGGGTGTTCCCAATCGGGAAAGCCGACGGGCTATCTCGCTGTAGACGGCTTTCTCATTGCCACGATGGCATAAACATAGGTCAGGGCTGCTGCGCCCGCTATGGCTGCGGCCCGCATCTCATGCGGAACGAACAGGTAGGCCGCATAACAAAGAACAGCTCGCATCACGAAGTGAGTGAACCCAGCAGGGTCATCCGCTCCCCAACCATGAGGCACCCACACCATCCCTGCGAGAATTGCCAGACCGAGGATTAGAAGATCGAGGTTGCCGGCTGCTTGGGCTGCAATGATGACGAAGGGGATGAGCAACGCGACTACCGTTATAAATCGCATAAACAATTGCGTCACTGGATTGCGTCGGCTGTCTGCTTGTATCCCCGGTTCGCCGCGAACCTTGTCAATCAACAGAGAGAGCGGAAAGGGGATGGCCGCAGCGATGAAGGGCGCGAAGCTTGGGAGGCGACTCCCAAGAACATAGGCTGCTATGGCAAGCGCACCCCATGCGATGAAGCCCGCGATCGGCATTCCGGTTGTACTGGTAGCGAGATAGTCACGCCGCGCATCGGCGAGCGATATCGTCGAGTAGTCCCGCATTTGTCCCCCTGCGTGCTGTTTGCCCGCAATACGGTGCATGATGGGCGGCACCACGACAAGGCTACTCAACCCGTCGCCATTCCCAATTCACCATCCTCGTGGGAAGGCCCTGACCGTCTCGCGTGCCCGTTCCCAATCGGGACGGTCGCCGGGCTTAACGTACGATTTTGACCATCCTCTCACCGGACCCCAAGTTGCGCGTCCGATTCTCACCAGCATGGAATTTCGGGAATTTTTCCGATCGTTGGAAAGTGGACGTTGCGGCCAAGCGGAATAGTCGTATCATTGATTCATGAGCGCCACTCTTCCCAAGAGCGTTGGACTTGGCGGCGACGGTGACGAGATCGTTGCCATAGAAGAGGTTGAACGCACCTTCAGCGTTAAGCTCGATAAAGCGGAAGCGGTACAATGGCACACCGCTGGCGATCTGTTCGCGTCGCTCTGCAAGGCACTGCCTGCTGACATTCGCGACGACAATCTATGGTCACGCTTTACCGAGGTTTTAACAGATCAAACCGGCATTGATCCGAAAGTTGTAGAGAGAGACAGCCCATTGCTGTCGGAGTCGCGACTTTGGGTTCACATTGCAAACTCGTCAGCAGCGGTCTGGATCGCAGCGACCGCAGGTATGCTGGCGTTGGTAGGTTGGGCGCTGCTTTAGAACGTCGACGTTTGCGACTGGAGCGAAAGCGGGGATGACGCCATCCCGATTGGGAACGGCAGTCGAGACGGCCGGGGCTTTCCCACGAGGATCGTGTTTCGAGAATTGTAGTTTTATTCACTGACGGAGCTACACCCCCTCAAATCCACATTGAATTCTCGATAACATTAATGCCTTGTGACGGCGTTGCTCACACCAACCTGCCGGGATTGCAGATCTTTTCCTACCGAATATCCCGCGAGTATCGAGAACGCTAGCACAAGGAGAACCCCGATAATGGAAAATCCTACAAGGATGCCCGTTACCCCCTTCCCTGACGGCTGGCTTACTCCTGCTTGCCCTGACATGCCTCGCTCCTTTTCGACATAGCTGATCTAAATCCTGATAGGCTGAAACAGTCAACTGCGTCATAGTAGCATCGTAGGGCTGATTAAGATTTCCCAAAAAAGGAACGGCCAACGAGACAGCCGGAGCGTTCCCGATTGGGTAGGATTATGAGAAAAAACGGGTCCCGGTGGATGACTATCGGCACCGCCCAATTTAGGGATCAAGCGGCGCTTCCGCTCCGCCTGACAAATTACTTGGGTTTGTAGGCCCAACCGGCGCAGGTTCGAACTCGGCCCCAGGATCGCGCTTTCGTCTCGCTGGACCGAACCGCCTCCGCTGCGCTTTCTCCCAATCGTCTTCGAACCGCAAGCGAGCTTTAGCTATCTCGGATTTAAAGCCTTCGTGTCTCTCTACCATCTGGCGACCTCCAGTGTACTACATTCATATAACACACATCGGTTCGCGCTTCAAAGCGCCTCGTCAGTACGAGCATGGACATGATATCGCAGGTGGTTCGATACCACTGTCGTATGCCGCCAATGTAATGGGCTGAGAACCGCATGTTTCTTGGAACACGTCTTCTTGGAAAGGGAGTAAGAAATAGCCCTACGGCTGATCCTTAATAATCCCGAAACAAACGATCTGAGAGACGGTCGGGGCATTCCCATTGGGATGGTGAAACGGGAAAGCTGGCATTCGTAATCCTCTCCCGTTGTACGCTGGCGTAGCTGGGAGAGGATGTACCGTCAGGCCCGATGCAGAACTACGTCGAACCCTTCATCGGGCGCTGGCGGGAAGAAATGCTTGGTGAATAAGGCGAAGTCGTCATCGCTCACGGTAAATTCGTGCGTACCGTCCCTGTTTCGCTGCCTCAGCCGGGACTTGCAGACTTCATCGGGCACGTCGAGATAGTGAAGTTGATGCCGGCACCCCGCCTCTTCGAACAATGATCGCATCCACGCTCGGCTTGCAGGTGTGTTCGCGGGGAAGTCCAAGACTACCGAAAGGCCCGACCGTAGCAGGTCGACGAGATGAGTGCTCATTGCTTCTCGCAGGCGTGTCGCGTTGCGAACATAATCGGCGAGGCTGTTTTGCTCGCCAGGGTACAATCGGGCCAGCCAGTAATCTTCCTTCACAAGGATTGTATGAGGCTGCTCCGCCAAAGCGCTCGTAAGCGTGGATTTGCCAGCAGCGATTTTACCGCACACAAGGTGCAGGGTTGGTTGTTTCCAAGGCATATTGTCAAAACACCTTCGCAGATGCGTGCAGCACCATTAGATTCACAAGCGGATAGACCCGGCCCGACGCATCAAGCCGGGAGGTTAATTCGTCCGCTGTTCGCAATGGCGATGTGAATCACGAGAGGCATTGCATAAAGATGCCAGTCCCTATGTCGGTAGTCCAGCGTGGAACGGCATCCGAAGTCGCTGTTGGCCGCCCATGTTGCGGCTCCCGATTGGGAACGGCCTGCGAGACGGCCGGGGCCTTCCCATCAGGATGGTTAATCGGGAAAAGCCGATCGCGACCTAATACGGCCACTGCGTGCCGCAAGGCGGCGGCCAGGCACCGCCACGAGATGGCTTCCCGCCCATTTGCGTGATAGCGCCCAGACAGGCGCACTCCGGCGTCGGGCCGGAGAAGCCAACGATGTACCCGTCTGCCCGCGCGCATGCTGTGCTGCCGCGCCTTTTGTTCATGCTCGCCATCGCCACCCCCGCCGCGGCGCAGCGGCGCGAAGCGCCGATCGCGGACACCGAGGACGCCAGCCTCGGCTCATCGGCGGTGGGACCAGGGCGGCTGCATGTGATCGCCGGGCTTGACGTGCGCAATGCCGACTTCGTGCGCGGCAGCTTCGATGACGATCCGGTCAGCCTGGAACAGGTGCCGGTTCACGTGCAGGTCGGCCTGGTCTATGAGCTCGCGCGCGACGGGGACGGCGATGCAACCCGCTGGCTGATGCTGCGCACCTCCAACGGCTTCCACGCACCAACCGACGATGAACGCACGTCGCCGCGTAGCTGGTACGAAAGCAACAACCTCGTTGGTATCGCGGAACGTCTTGCCCCCGGCCTGATCGGCGCGACTACCTACGCCATCAAGACGAGCCCGAACGGCATTGCTGGAACCTCGCACGAGGTAAGCGGCGTGCTGTCGTTCGCGCGCGACCGCGGATTGGGCGCGCTGAATCCCGGCTTCGCGACGACATGGCGACCGAAGGGCGGAAGCGGTTTCTACACCCAAGTGAGTGTCGAGCCTGACTGGTCGCTGGGTTCGAGCGACGATGCACCGCGGCTGTCGATCCCAAGCATAATGGGTGTCGGCTGGGCGGGCTTCTACGAACGCGGCAGCGGCAACCGCGCCTATGGCAGCACGGGCCTTGCGCTCCAGCTGCCGCTGGCGATCGGCGGCGGTCACTGGAACGCGCGGGCTGAGGCACTGGTGCTGGTCCGCGACGACCGGCTGCGCCGCTTGGGCGGCGCACGCGCTGACACCGCGACCGCCGTGCCCTACGTCACGATCGCGCTTGCCTACTCCTATTGAGATCCGGGCGCATCGGCAGGCGGTAAGGAAGTGATCTACCGCAAGATAACCGTTTGATTTCCCCCAAACGAAGACGGTCGAGACGGCTCCGGGGCGGTCGGGGCATTCCCATTGGAAACGGCGAGCGAGATAGCCGGGGCATTCCCACGAGGATCGAGTATCGGGAAATGGCCGGGTTTTGAGGAGGGCAGACGTTAGCTCTGGACGATGGCTTCGCCTACAAAGCGACCTTCCCAGAGGAAGAACCGACCTGCCTTTCGCATGACGGGAACAGCCTCCTCATGTGAGAGGAAGACAAAACCGAGCTGCCGGGTTTCGCCAGGTAGCAGAGGTTCATCACCGATTAGCGGAAGGGCGTCATACCCGACCAGCGGTTTCATTTGGGAGACCATGCAAGGGCAACCCCACCCGGAGTAGGCGGGCACTGTTCGACCGCCTGCTGCCGTCCCATACATGCGAACCTCAGCGACAAGCTGCGGTATGGCGGTCTTGATGAACTCGGCTCGGCTCATTCGGCGATAATGGCCATCAGCGCGAATGTCCGCAATTGGCGTTCACGCCAGTGAGTCGGTCGAGCCTTTCCCAGCGGGATGGTGAAAAGAGAATGCTCCGACCTTCTCGATATATCTCGTAGATGGGATATCGGGAAAGTTGGCACCGCTCAGCGGGATGCCCCGCTAGATATGCCGCCCGCAGTCCGCCAGCATTCAGGACTCGATTGCTTGATCCGCACCTCTTGAACGCTGACCCGGTTCAGCCCTTGGGGAAGGTAGCGGATCGTGCGCTTAACCCCGCTATCCTCGACCAGCAGACCATAGGGAACGACGGCGTTGTCTGTCTCTCCCTCGGTGCGCTCAAGGATCTTCATGCCGTCTCGTAAGCCTGCCGCATACGCCGGGAGACGTGGATCGACCCCCGTCGCGATATTGCCGGCAGCGGCAGTCGCTTCCGCATCAAATCCTCGCGAAAACGAGGGGCGCTGTTCGGTTACGATCGTGGCACATGGCCCAAAGGTATTAGCAGGGAGCAGGATCGGCTCTCCGCTGGCCAAGTAACGGGCCTCATCAGCAGCGATGTCCAACCCGCTACGCTTCGCCAGTCGGCGAAAGAGGGCTGTTGCATGATCGTTGGATGTGCGGGCTGAGGCCAGTTGCGCCTGTACCACCGTGTCGAGGTTGGCTCGCCCGCCACTCGCCTCTAGCAATCTCCGGTTCCAGATTGCGGCCAAGAGCGCACCCCGCTGATAGGCGAGCTTCTGCGCCGCGTCGTTCTCCCAGAATGCCGAAGCCGCCCGCGCGCCAGTAAGAGTTCGAACCGGCGAACCGGCATAGGCTGCCAGCATCTCGTTCCACTGCGACGCGAAATCTGCCGGCGAGATCAGGCCGGAACGCACCATCAGCGCCCGGGCGTAATAGTCGGTGAAGCCTTCGCTGAACCAGTAATGCGCCGGCCGGGTTTCTCGGTCCTCCGGCATGGTGCCGAGACGACCGGGGTTCCATGTATGGAAATACTCGTGCGCGAGCAGCCATTTCATCCGGTCGAGAGGCGTACGCTGATCGACCCAGAGGGCGAAGGCATCCCCCCGCCCCGTACCACCCAAGCTCATCACCGTCGGATCGCCGACAATGGGAGCGGCCGTCACCAGAAAGGGCGCGCGCCGATCCGTTCGCCAGAAATCACGCTCGACGGCGATGACCCGGCGGGCAAGGACGTCCAACTGCTCCGGGGTGAAGGCGTAGCTCCCGATCGTGGCGACGCGGACGCCCGATCCGTCCCCCGCCGGAAAGGTTCGCAGCTCGTGGCCGCCGATGACGATGCTTTCCAGCGCATCGGCGACGGTGCCGGGACGAAGGGCCGCGCGGGTTCGGCCCGCGAGATGTTCGAGATCAGACGCGAAGCCGATCCCCGATGCGCCTGTCCAGTCGAAGGTCGCGGGCGCATTCTCGCGTTCAGCGGGGAAGCCGAACAGCGCGTTGCCCGCGGCATAGAACCAGCCCGGCCGGACAACTGGTCGCGCCTGTTCGGTGTCCTCGACGGTCGGATCGTGGTCATATGCCGACACGATGCGATAGGTCACGGTCAGGCTCGCGTCGGGAGCGGCGCGAATACGCCAATGCCCGTCGTTGCTCTGCTCGACGCCTGTCGCTCCCTGGACCTTCAGATCGCGCGCCCATTGCCACAGGCGACGCTCACCGTTCCAACCGTCATCCCATCGGAAGTCAGTGGTGCCTGAGGGGTCGGCGCGGAAGCGGACCTGAACCCGCAAGGCTGTGAGATGGCCGCCGGACACCTCCGGCGCCAGCGTATATTGGACGGGCTGCTGTGCGACTGGTGGGGCGGCAGACACCAACGTCAGGGCGGCGATACTAAAGAGGAGGCGCATGTCACTATGGTAGCGATGGCGTGCGCTTCGACAATCAGGCTTTCCCGATTGGTAACGACCCACGAGACTCCCCGGGGCGTTCCCACGGGGAACGGCAGGCGAGACTGCCTGAGTCGTCTCACGAGGGACGGCGTTTAGAGAATGGGCTATTTGGTATCTGGTATCGTTACGCGGCGCATTGGGGTCGAGCAAGCGTAGGCGACCTTATATGGCTGACCCCAGCAGCGTTCGAGGCCTTCAAACACGTTCATATTTAGCGGCCATCTGACCGGCACCGGTTTTCCATCCGGGCCTTCCATAGTGAAATTTGCCGGGCGGGGCAGCGCCGCAAGCCTGGCCTTTGCAGCATCGAACGCTCTGCGATCACCCTTGAGAAAGGCGATCGTGCCGTCCACATACAGGTTCCAGCCCATACCTTTGTCTTCTTTCACGGGCTTGTACGACTGCCGAAACAGCGAAATGGCTACGCCAGTTTGACCAAGGTCGGCGCGTAGCTGCCCTTCGTGCCACACCAGCACATGACCCTTCGCTTTATGCGCGACACGCCAGTCGCGGATCAGGTCGGCGGCTTCGGCTTCGCAGCCATCATATTCCAGCTTACGCCATCCGCCCGTCATATCTTGATCGAAGGCATCTTGATCCAGCGCCATCAGCGCCGGCCGGTCGTATTGACACCCTTGGGCGGTAGCGGCCACCTGCGCGAGTAAAGCGTATATCATCGTCATTACACGGCAAAGTTCCATAACTCCCGGTGCAGAGCAAGATGTGCGCTCCTACGATCACCCATCTGCCAAAAAAGCGGTCAAAGACATGGCGGATGCTTCCCGATTGGGAAGGTCGACCGAGACGGCACGGACGTTCTGGGAATCGATCGAGAATTGGGAAATGAACGATCGTCTACGCTGCCGCCATCGTTCCCGACCGAAGATAGCCGAACATGTGAGGGACGTAATCCGCCTTGCCGATCTCGACACCTTGGCTGCGAAGAATCGCATAGGCGGTGATGACGTGGAAGTAGAACTGAGGCAGCGCCCAATCGCGCACATATTGCTCGCCGGTCAGGTCGAAGTTCATGCCACCCGGCAGCTCGATCGCGACCGGCAGCGCCGCACCTGCATCAAGGGCGTCGTTCGACAGATCTGCTAGAAACGACAGCGCGGCATCGATCCGCCCCTTAGCATCGGTGATTGTGCCAGGCGCGTCACCGGCGTTACGCCCCTCGGCAGCGATGGCATCAAGCCACTCGGGAACATGCTCGCCGCGTAACCGAAAGACCGCCTCCTGCGCTTGGTAGGCCGCGAAGCGGACCTGTGCCGCGAGCGGGAACATGTCGGCCGCGAGCCTCGCCGCCAATAAGGTTTCTGCCCGATCCGGCATCTGCTGCTGTACCTTGTCCAGCAAGCCGGACAGCGTTTGCAGCATGTGCTGGTAGGTCGGAACGAGTAGGGTCGTGGTCATAGTCTTGATCGTACATAGCGGTCGCGACAGCGCAATGACGCACCCCACCGCCTTTCCCGTTGGGATCCTTGTGGGAAGGCCTTGGTCGTCTCCCCTACCGTCTCCTCTCATGACGATTCCTGGCGCAACATGGCGTCGGAAGATTGACCGTTTGATTTTCTTGGATCATTAAACGCTACCATAAAATCCTTGGGGGGTAACGTATGACTGCGGTGTGGATTGCACTGGGAGCAGTATCCATTAGCCTATTTTGGACGATATTTATCGTGATGAATGCACGAAAAGCTAAGGCAAACAAAAAATAGCAGTATTCAAATTGTCGAGTGGCCAGCGGCGATTTCAACGGCAGCCTTTCTGCCATCACAGTTAGCATAGATTCTCATCATCGGTGAGTTTCGAGAACACCGCTGGCTTCTCAATCTACCATCCCAATGGGAATGCCCCGGTCGTCTCACGGCCCGTTCCCAGTCGGGAACGCCCTTGCGCTGGCATTTCAACAATGTCGTTTTGACCGTCCAGCCCAGAACAGGAAGGCGGCGGTGAGAGCCGCGGCGATGGCGAAATGGAACGTACCGGCTTCCTGCGGCCAGCGGCTCGCCCACAGGTTGCGGTCAAAGGCTATGCCGCCAACGGCGTTCACTAGCCCATGCAGCCAGATGCAGGGGATCAAGCTGCCACGGCCGATCAGCCATACGCGCGACATCACGAAGGACAGGCCGATGACGCCGAGCGTGTAGAGGGGGAGATAGGCAATGAAAGGAACGCCACTTCGCCAGTCGGCGAACATCGCCATGATCGGCAGATGCCACAGCGCCCAGACGATGCCGATGATGAGGGAGGCGCGGACCTCGCCACCCTGCTCCAGCAGTCGAGGCAACAGATAGCCGCGCCATCCGCCCTCCTCTCCCAACGGACCGGCGCCCATGATCGCTGTCGCCACGCCGTTGAAGATCGAAACCGGGAACACCGTCAGGTACAGGAGGATCGGTGCCATACCATGCAGCCCTTCAGGCCGTGGGGCATAGCCGAGAGCGATCGTCAAAAGGAGCAGCGCCAATGGGAAAGGCATTAGCGCAGCGGCATAGGCGCGCCATCCACAGCGCAAGCGGGTGAACCCACGCAACCACTCTTTGAGCGAACCGGGGCGCGAAATCGCAGATAGGATGGCCGCAGCCACGCCTGGCCCGAACGAACCGGCGTAGATCGCCGCCGTCATGGCTCCTTGACCGTGAAACTCAGTCGGCTGTCCGGTTGCCAGCCATGTCGCGATCCAGATCGACCAGCTCAACGCCACCGTCAGCAGGACGAACGCCATCGCCCCCGGTCGCACACGACCGGCTGTCTTTTCAGCCATCATTATTTCCTTGTTATGCGAGGTTTTCAGGCAAAGTTTCAGTGCCGCCGTCGGATGGTCCGAAGTCCCTTGGTAAGCGCGACATAGAGCACTGCCGCCAGCAGCAGCGCGATGGGGATCGACCAGAAACCAAGCAGTTCGCGAGCACCGTCAGATTGTGCGACAATGCCGGCGCTGATCGTGCCGTCCGCATAGCGGAACACCCCGACATGCTCACCCCACAGCGGCTTGAGCAACGCCATGGCGGTGAAGATGGCGAGCAGCAGGTAGCCGAGGCCGAATGCGAAACCGATCACCGCCCATCGCGATCCGGCCATAACGGCATGAGACAGCCCCCGCGCGATCGTGATCGGACTGTAGGTCAGGGTGCCGCGCTCAATCAGCTCGTCGGCGAGCAATGGGCGCAAATAGTCGATCGGCCGGCCGAGACGCGACAAGGCCGCGTCGAGCCGCTCACTTTCGCTTACGCCCGACGAAGCGGCCATGCTGTCAACGACATGCGCTTCCAGATCGCCGCGCAGTTCGGCCGCGTCCGCATCTGCGCGCGCAAGCAGGCGATCGACCTCGGAAAAATAGACGTCCCAGCGACGGCGCGCAGCAGGGTCGGTGAAAGTGGGGGTCATGCGGACGCTCCTGGCAGCAAGCTATCAACGGAGGCGGCGAGCTTCGACCACGACGGGATCATACCCCGCAGAAGCTCCCGGCCCTGGACTGTCAGGGCGTAGTATTTACGAGGGGCACCGCCATCACCATCGGCGAGGCGCGACGAGATCAGCCCGTCCTTAGCCAAGCGCAGCATCAGCGGATAAAGCGTCCCTTCCGGCACATCAATCGCGGCACGCTTCGCGATCCCGGAGATCAGCTCGAAGCCGTATTGCTCACGATCGCTAAGCGACAACAAGATGACGAACTCCAGCACGCCTTTGCGAAGCTGGACCTCCCACCTGCCGATCGCCTCCTGCGAATCATCGGATTTCCTTGCCATGCAAGGGTACTGGACCAGGGTTGCTTGCAATGCAAGGTAATCGTGTTGGACGGCTTCGCACCGTCATCGGTTGTTTCTCGCCTCGCCTACCAAGCGAGTTTTGAGAAGCCTCTCAAATTCCCACTTCACCATCCCAGTCGGGATGCCGCCTCCCCCTAAGTCTATGGTGTCCGATTGCCGAAATGCCGTGCTACCAGCGTGCGCGCATGTTCCCACAGCAGGGGCGAGCCGCCAGCAATGGTCGGGCCGTAGCGTTCGTAGACCTGTTGTTCCGACACGCTGTTCTCGGTCCAAGTGCCTCCACCGGTCAGTGTGTTCAGCAATAGCGGTTGCAGTCGATCAAGGCCTTTGGCGAACCGAGCCTCGGGACTTTCCGCCGTCTCAAACTCTCGCCAGAGCGACAGCAGGCGCGTCGCCTGATCTGTCGGCAATATGCCGAACAGCCGATCAGCAGCCTGCCGCTCCGCAGCTTCAAGCGCGGCGGTATCGTGAACGCCGTGGATTGGGGCATCACCGGCGTCGATCTCAACAATGTCGTGGATGAGCAGCATCGCAATGATTTTGCCCGCATCAAGTCCGTCGTCGGCCAGGATCAACGCGAACATTGCCAGATGCCATGAGTGTTCGGCCGAGTTTTCGCGGCGGCTGCTATCCGCGATGCGGGATTGACGGACAACCGATTTAAGGGTGTCGATCTCGGTAAGGAAGGCTAGTTGGCGATTGAGGCGGTCTTGCATGACCGTGGTCTTACTCTCCCTCAGCCGTTCCGACGACGAATGAAATATTCGACCTCAGGCAAACGCTACCGTCGTCACCAGCCTGCCTACGCGCCCTTCCGCGAGACCGATTTGCTCCCATTCGAGTATGCTAGGAAGGATGCGCATCTCAACACTGCCATTGCCCAAGGTGGGAATTGAAATGCCGGCAGGCTCAGTACGCTCGAACCACCCGTCATCGGCAAGGCGATCCTCAGCCATGACGATATCATCGGTAGCGTACCGCCACAGCGAACTACCAACGAACGTCCGTGCGGATGCTCCCCACTCCCGTTCGCGTGATGGGGAAGCGGCAAGCAGCCGGTGTGTCGCGTCACAGATCAGGTGGACAGGAACGTTCGCGCACTCAACAAGCCGTCGCAGCGCCCGATCTGAGGACGAATCCGGGGCCAGGGCGATAAGGTCGCGGATTTGACGCCCCGACGCGGGCGATGGAACGTGCCTGCCTGATTCCCAGCGTGAAACGAGCCCCTGCGATACACCCAGGGTTTCCGCAACATGCTCCTGCTTGAGGCCGCGCAGCCGCCGAAACCGCCTTAGGCGAACGCCAAGATAGTGGCCGGGTATAGAAACCGCTTCTCTCACGTCGCTCCCTCACCGTCGACCAGTCTCTATCGATCATAGACCGTGCCAATATTCGCTCTCAATGGGAATGCGCAGGCCGTCCTCGTCGCTGTTCCCAATCGGGAAGCCCGAAAGCAGCGCCTGACAGCCCTTGGCGATCCCGCCGATCGACGTCATTAGCCATCGACAACGGGGGGCGTATGAGCGGCGTCGGATCAAGTGGTGGAACGTACCGGGTCGAAGTGGTGCGCGAAGGGACAGAAATTATTGCGCGAGATATTCTCGACAGCCTGCCCGAATGGTTCGGACGGCCTGAATCGCTCGATGAATATGTCGCAGCCACGACCCGTATGCCGACCCTGGTCGCCTATTCGAAGAACGGCAAAGCTGCCGGTTTTCTGTCGCTGGAAAAGCATACATCCGTCGCAGCCGAAATCCATGTAATCGGTGTCGCGCGGGATCAGCGCGGTAGGGGCTGCGGGCGCAAACTGATCGAACAAGCAGAAACCATGCTAAGAGCCGAAGGCGTCCGCTGGTTGACCGTCAAGACCCTAGCCGCATGCCATCCCGATCCGCACTATGCCGAAACCCGGCTCTTCTATGAAGCCAGCGGGTTCGAGCCGCTCGAGGTATTTTCAGACTTGTGGGGTGAGGACACGCCTTGCCTCATGATGATGAGGCCGATCGGCTGATTCCCAATTCTCGATCCCATTGGGAAGGACGCCGGTCGGGCGTTTATGATCGCGCGACGTTCGTAGTTGGCACGACCCGTGCGGAGGCGGTAGCGCGGGCCACACAGTGGCCATCTGCGTCGAACAACTCGCCTTCTAGGAAGGCTACCGTCTTCCCCATTTGAACGATCCTGCCGACGCCCGTGAACGGACCAGGTCGTGCCGGTGTGAGATAGCTGACGTTGAGGTCGATCGTAGCGCAGTAGTGCGTACCGCCCGACTTCACGAGCACGGTCGGGCCGAGCGTGTCATCCAACATTGCCGCAACGAAACCGCCTTGAATGTTGCCGCCCGGATTGCAGAAGTCCGGCTTGCCTTCCATCGTGACGCGCACGGCACCCGTGTCAGGATCGGCCTCGACAAGCTGCCACCCCAGCGTTTCAGCGCATGGCGGCCGGGCGAAGCTGTCGAAGACGCTCATTATCCATTTCTCCCTCATGCCGCGCTGACGACGGCTATCAGCCATTCCTATGGTTTGCGCCCGCCGTTGCAAGCATCACGGTCGCCGTGAGACAGCCCACATTCTCACCGATCATGGGTTGCGAGAAAGCTGTCGCCTTCTCGCTTCAGCATCCCTACGGGAATGCCCGGACCGTCTCGATGGTCGTTCCCAATCGGGAAGAGCAGTTATCAATCAGCCGGTTCTGAGTTGCTGCTGATGGCCTTGCTAGCGGCGGCACCGATCAGCATCACCCCAATGTGTATCAGCATCAACCACCACAAATTTGATGTAGCGACATATGCTACAGTAAAAACCAACGCAGATACGATGCTTCCTACAAATTGCTTTGGATTTTTGAACCCGTGCGCCGCTCCATATGCGACAGCTGCAATTATGACCGCCCAAAATAGCCCGATCATAGATGGTAAGTAGTATAAAAGAAAACCTCTATACAGTATTTCCCATCCACCCCCGACCGCGAGGCACAAAAACAGAAAAAGCCTCGTTTCTTTAGGTGTTTCTGGAAAGAGATCGCGCTGCGCAGCCTCTATCCCTTCCTTCTGCGACGGCTTAGGCTTTTTGTTTCTGCCAAGGAACAGGGTAATAAAAATCACGACGGCGATGCCAAGACCGATTAGCGAAGGCGTTGACGTAGGGGCAGCAAGGCCAAGGGCTTCAGCAGATCGACCCGTTATAAGCCAGCTGGTTGCCAGTAGAGCGAGTAGCCCGGTCACCATCCCAATCGTGCTTATGTAACGGGTGATCTTCGTGCTGGAGGCGGGCCGTCCGGGTCGGCTGCGCCAAAGCGCGCGCATAGGGACGACGATGAGCAAGAGAATAGCTAGAATATGGTCAAGCAAGGCGCACCTGTAGCGAAGGGTCGACGCCAATGGCCGACATGATGATGGGGTATTCGAGTGGGTCAGCTGTCGAGCCGTTTCCGGCGATTTGTTCAGCTTAGCTCGCTAACGCGAACACCACCCCATCCTCATCATCGTTCGAGGGCACTTTGCGGTTGGGGCGTGGTCCGTTCCGTGCGCGATTCATCTTGTTCTTGGGGTGCCGCGGCAGAGAAACGGAAAACCTTGCAAGTGTGGCGAGAATGCCTGCACGGCGCAATGCTGCCGCAGCCGCAGCCAAGGCAACGGCCGCCTCGGCAATGGCGCTGATCTCGATGCTGGCAAGCCATAGGGTTACGTCTGGGGCAATCAACGCAACCATGCGGATCGGGTCGTTATCTCCCGCATTGAGATGCACAACAACCAGCATCATCACGACAATGGCCAAGGCGATGTGCCCAGGCTCTAAGCGGTTTAATGCTACAGCGGGCAGCTCCACCATCAGGCGCTTTAGAACACAGGCAACAGGCGTGCGCGGGGCGCTGATCAGCATGGCCCAGCAAAGGAGAAACACGATTGCCGCTGTCATCATCCGACCATCCCCCAAGTCACCGCCTGCCGTTACGGGGCACCCTATTCCCAGAGCAATACGACAGCTTTTCTCGAAATTGAAACTCAGACAGATTTCGAGACACCGAGGTCGCTCCCGTGCCACCATCCTAATGGGAATGCCCCGACCGCCCCCGGGGCTGTCTCGGCCGTCTTCGTTTGGGGGAAATCAAACGGTTATCTTGCGGTAGATAACTTCCTTACCGCCTGCCGAGGCGCCCCGGTTTTCAATAGGCGTAGGCAAGCGCGATCGTGACGTAGGGCACGGCAGTCGCGGTGTCAGCGCGTGCGCCGCCCAGGCGGCGCAGCCGGTCGTCGCGGACCAGCACCAGTGCCTCAGCCCGCGCGTTCCAGTGACCGCCGCCGATCGCCAGCGGCAGCTGGAGCGCAAGGCCCGTGCTGCCATAGGCGCGGTCGCCGCTGCCGCGTTCGTAGAAGCCCGCCCAGCCGACACCTATTACGCTTGGGATCGACAGCCGCGGTGCATCGTCGCTCGAACCCAGCGACCAACCGGGCTCGACGCTCACTTGGGTGTAGAAACCGCTTCCGCCCTTTGGTCGCCATGTCGTCGCGAAGCCGGGATTCAGCGTGCCCAACCCGCGGTCGCGCGCGAACGACAGCACGCCGCTTACCTCGTGCGAGGTTCCAGCGATGCCGTTCGGGCTCGCCTTGATGGCGTAGGTAGTCGCGCCGATCAGGCCGGGGGCGAGACGTTCCGCGATGCCAACGAGGTTGTTGCTTTCGTACCAGCTACGCGGCGACGTGCGTTCATCGTCGGTCGGTGCGTGCAACCCGTTGGAGGTGCGCAGCATCAGCCAGCGGGTCGCATCGCCGTCCCCGTCGCGCGCGAGCTCATAGACCAGGGCGACCTGCACGTGAACCGGCACCTGTTCCAGGCTGACCGGATCGTCATCGAAGCTGCCGCGCACGAAGTCGGCGTTGCGCACGTCAAGCCCGGCGATCACGTGCAGCCGCCCTGGTCCCACCGCCGATGAGCCGAGGCTGGCGTCCTCGGTGTCCGCGATCGGCGCTTCGCGCCGCTGCGCCGCGGCGGGGGTGGCGATGGCGAGCATGAACAAAAGGCGCGGCAGCACAGCGTGTACGCGGGCAGACGGGTACATCGTTGGCTTCTCCGGCCCGACGCCGGAGTGCGTCTGTCTGGGCCGCTATCACGCAAATGGGCGGAAAGCCATCTCGTGGCGGTGCCTAGTCGCCGCCCTGCGGCGCGCGGTGGCCGTATCAGGTCGCGATCGGCTTTTCCCGATTTACCATCCCGATGGGAAAGCCCGGACCGTCTCGACAGCCGTTCCCGATCGGGAATGGCTGAAAGTGCCCGGTGGCACACTCTTGTCCACCTTGGCATACTTGTCCGATGAGCAAGATGCGTCGGCGGATCATGGTTGCAGCAATGTCGCTTTGCGCGTTCGGACTTTCCGGATGCGCCGAGGGATGGAAGGCCAGTGAGACCGAAAGCCGCGATTGGCTTCCCGGAGCTTTCCCGCATCTGAAGCGGGTAGTCGTGCTTCTTCGAACATGTCAGCCCACGCGATCAAGCGGATATAACAATATCTGGGTCGATGGGTCGAATGATGACGAACAGCCTCACTGCGCGTTCGGCGATGACAAGGCGATTGAAGACATACGATCCGAGTTGGAGAAGGCTGGCGTTCTCGGCGTCGCTTACTGGCCGAGCGGCAGTCCACGAGAGCGGGTGAACTGGGCGGAGTTCATCTTGTTTCGTGAGGGCGTCGTCACCTCGGGATCGATGACGTCCGTGGTTTATAATGCTCAGCCACAGGCCTGCGCTGGTAAGATTCAGGGTGACGATCGTTTTCGTGTGATAGATCGCGCTATTGCCCCGGCACCGTGTCGCTGGTTCTGGAGGCGATCGGAAGGCTAACGTGGGATTTTGAACCTCCCCGCTATTCCCACAACTCGATCGAGTTTCGGGAATTGCGTCTGCTGGTCGAATGCCGATCAACGCAGCGCCGCATCGATCTCGCGTACCAGTTCTCCAACGCGACCGCCTTTCAATGGGGCCGCTGGATAGCGCCGGAGGATCTCCGCCACCTGCAACGTGGCGAGGCCAATCAACATCGTCAGATGCAATCCTGCATTGCTCGGGCGTGTGAGTTCGATTGCCCGTACAGCATGAGCAGCCGATCCAAGAATGTGTTTGACCTGGGTCGCTGTAGCCAGCGGGTGCAGGTAGGCAGCGCCAGCGGCTGCAACAGCAGCCCGCGCTGCCTCACTGGCCGCGATTTCACCGTGGTCGGCCGCTTCTCTCGCAGCACGTAGCGCCGACCAAGCCCTATCCCGCAGGAGCTTGGTTCGTTTTGCACCGCCCGCGAACAATTGGGCGGCCTCAATGGCATCGTGCAGCCGCTGATCGTTTGGGTGCAGTTGCTCGAAAACTGGAAGGACAGAATGAGCGCACAGCGCCGCATATCCTGCGACCGCCCGGCAATCGTTCAAACTTAGATCGACCCTCGCAACATCCGCCATAGTTTGGAGATACGCTGGCGTCGGCAAGCATTGAAGCCCGGCCCTTCATGCCCGATCGGGAACGGAGCGCGAGACGGCCGGGGCATTCCCATTGGGATCCCAAGCGGGACTGGCGCGGCCGTCCCGCTGGTCGTTCGTTTTCGAGAATGGCAGAAAGCGTCCGATTGTAGTCATTGGCCTCGCCCCTGCGAGTATGGCAATCAAGCACTATGCCGGACACCGACGCACTTCTTCGCATTGCGTACGACGCAGCAGAAGCTGGAAATTTTGGGCACGCGCGGCGATGCTATGAGGCGGGGGCCGC
The DNA here is from genome assembly GCF_030062225.1 of Sphingomonas sp. 2R-10. NCBI lineage: Bacteria > Pseudomonadati > Pseudomonadota > Alphaproteobacteria > Sphingomonadales > Sphingomonadaceae > Sphingomonas > Sphingomonas sp. 2R-10. Next base: position 107,692 of record NZ_JASCXF010000006.1, on the reverse strand, counting down.
CCTTGGCGATGGCATGTGTCTTCAAGCCTTGGGATATATGTACGACGTGGGCGAAGGCGTAGTCGCCGACAAAGCCTTGGCGATGAAACTCTACAGGAGGGCTTGGAACGCGGGTGACCACGCGGCTGCCATAAACATCGCGGTGTTATACCGAGCCAAGGGCAATAAGCGGTTGATGTTCCGCTGGTATCAGCGTGTAGCCCATGCGGGTGACGGTAGCGCACAGCTTGAGATGGCGAGATGCTACCTGAGCGGTACGGGGGTGCGAAAAGACGTCACCGCAGCATTAAGGTGCCTCGCCGCCGCAACCGCTTCCGAATACATCACCGAGCACGAACGAGAAGAGGCGCAAGCGATCCTAGTGGCATTGAGACCTCGACCGGTTGAATGACCGGTTGCCACGAGAGCCGGATATTCTCGGAACTCGATCATTTTGGGAGAGGCTTGCCGTCTCGATCGCCGTTTGTTTTAAGAAGCTTATGCGCGCATTGCCGCTGTGGCGCGCTGGCGAGCACTCCGCCGAGCAATTATATAGATCGGCAGCAGGTAGAGCGGCGAGAGCATCCAGATGCCCCAGATGTCCCGTTCTGTTGCCATGCTCGCCAAAGCGAGTGGGAATGTTAGCGCCGCTGCCAGAGACCCCGACAGAATGCCGAACATCATCATGAAGCAGCAGAGAACGCTTGCCGCAGCAATAGCGTTGATTGTGTAGATGCGGACGAGCCACTTGCCCAAAGTGAGCTTACGGTGCTGACGATCTATCATGCTGCATCGTCCATCAAGGCTGCCAGCTTTGCAATGGGCTTTCCCGCTTCACCATCCAGACCGTCCGAAAACTCCCAAGCCAGTTCGGGTTACGCAATTCAAATGCACCTAACTTCCCTTGTCTGGCACAACCGAAAATAGCTCGAAGGTAATACGGGAAAGATATTGCGAGAAGCGCGGACGCATGGGGCCAAACACCGAGTTTTCGGACAGTCTCCATCCCTTTGGGAAACCCACGCCCGTCTCGCTGGCTGTTCGTTTTCGGGAACAAGGGATCGCGTGATGAGGGCGACTGTGCAGCTACACACTTGCAGTCGTCTATCATCGATGTAGGGTGAATAGATGCAACGGCGCCTAACCAACCTTATCGCAATGATTGGCTTACCGGTATTGATCGGGCAGTTTCTATTCGACTGGACAAGCAATGACTTGTCGTCAGCCGCAAGCCATCTTCCCGTTCGGGCATTCCTGATCTTTGCGGTTCTGCTGGCGTGGGCTATCCTCCGTGAACGTCACGAGCGTAAAAAGTAGACCATCCTCTAACGCCCAATTGCGAACATTCAACGGATGGGGCATCTTCGCATAATGAGCGATTTCCATCCTGTAGCAACGCCCATCGGACTGATCGCCGTGGCGGTTATTTGCAGCCTTGTTGCGAAGGACCTCGCGGCTTCTGCGGGGTTCTCACGGCTCGCTTCCATGTCAGTTGGTTTGGCAATTGGTTTCCTCATCATCGGTGTCGTGTTTTTTTGGAGGCGCAGACGGAATAATCCTCCGAAAGTCCGCTAACCGTTACTAATTGCCGTTCCGAATGCCGGCAATCTTCTCAAAATGACTGCCGAAGACGGGTTTCGGGAAGCCGCTGGCGTTCTCGATATGCGATCATCGTGGGAAAGCGCAGGCCGTCTCGCGGGAAGTTAAGCGCGGTCACATTGGCGATGTGCGGCAGCGTTCGGCAAGCTGGAGCGTAGCAAGGTTCAGGTCGAGGTCCGCGATAAGCAGTCCCGCCTGGCCGTATGGCTGATAGGACAGTAGCGTGCCGTCGGGTCTAGCAATCGCCGAGGTGGCTGGCGCGCCATCGCTCGCGCTGTTCACCGATGCGAACCAGCAGTTATTCTCGGCCGCGCGACAAAGCATCGCCTTCTCGTGAAAGGTGTTGTCTGGGTGCGCGAATGTTTCCGGCCGGTAAGAACCCGGCTCGGCAACGTGAGCGAACGGATGAAATACGATCTGCGCGCCACGACGCGCTGCCCAGCGCACCGTCTCCGGGTAGCGCCAGCCTTCGTGGCAAATGACTATGCCGAAGGTCACGTCGTCCGCGGTGAACACGCGCCGCTCACTACCGAAGGCTGGGTAGTGAGCCTCTTCAGACGGATCGAGCTGCCCCTTGTCCTGCCAACCTTGGGTCGATCCGTCTGGATTATAGACCCGCGCGGTGATCTGTAGGCCGTGTTCGGTGGGCCGCTCAGTGCCCAGGATAACCGAGACACCCGCCGACTTAGCCGCGGCACCGACCCTGTCCCACGCGTTTTCAAGAAACGGCAGAGAAGGCGGCGGCAGTGTGTCCGTCTGCCAACGGTAGCCGGGGATGTAGCACTCCGGGAAACAGATGATCTGCACGTCCCGACGCCCCGCTTCGGCGATTGCCTCAACGGCGAGATCCACTGACGCTTCCGGCGTCTCGGCAACGGGAAGGTTGGCAAGGGCGATGCGGCAGTTGCTCATAGCCCTGTATAGCGGTCGGCATCATCTTCGGCCAAGCGCGAGATCGAACCAGATTCCCGCTTCACCATGGTATTTTGGGAATGGCCGGGTTTGGTGGATTGTGTTGAAAAAGGCCGTCTTGCAGTCGTGCTGATGGTTTGATTCAATCTTTGCGAGGTTAGCGGAGACGGGCCGATGATGGGCGAGAGGACGGTGGCGCAGGAGGCGCTGTTCTACAGCTTCAGCCTGGAGCGGCACGTTCCGGCGGGTCACCTGCTCCGATCGATCGACCGGTTCGTGGACCTGTCAGGCATCCGCGAGGAGCTGAAGCCCTTCTACAGCGAGACAGGCCGCCCCTCGATCGATCCGGAGTTGATGATCCGGATGCTCATCATCGGCTATTGCATGGGCATCCGGTCCGAACGACGATTGTGCGACGAGGTGCATCTGAACCTGGCCTATCGCTGGTTCTGCCGGCTGGGGCTGGACGGCGACGTGCCTGACCATTCGACCTTCTCGAAGAACCGGCACGGACGCTTCCGTGACAGCGACCTGTTGCGCCGGTTGTTCGAGACGACGGTCGCGCGCTGCATGGCCGAGGGGCTGGTGGGCGGCGAAGGGTTCGCGGTCGATGCCAGCCTGATCCGCGCGGATGCCAATCGTCAGACCGGCGGCCCGGGCAGCGACGGCCTGGCGCCGGACGCCGACAGCCGTGCGGTACGCGAGTATCTGGCTGTCCTCGACGACGCCGCGTTTGGCGCGGCCACGCCGGTGGTGCCGAAGTATCTGGCGCCGACCGATCCGGCATCACGCTGGACCAGCGCGCATCGCGGGCCGGCCTTCTACGCTTATTCGACCAACTACCTCATCGACCTCGACCACGCCGTCATCATGGACGTGGAAGCGAGCACCGCCGTGCGCCAGGCCGAGGTGACCGCGTGCAAGCGCATGATCGCGCGGGTGCAGGACCGCTTCGGCGTCTGGCCTGAGCGGCTGGCCGCCGACACCGCCTACGGCTCGGCGGAGATGCTGGCCTGGCTCGTCCATGAGCGTGACATCCAGCCGCACATCCCGGTGTTCGACAAGTCCGCCCGCCGCGACGGCACGTTCGAGCGCGACGCCTTCACCTACGACCATGACGACGACAGCTACGTCTGCCCTGGCGGCAAGCGCCTGCGCCCCAGGAACCGCAACTTCGCGACCGCCCGGGGCGATGTCGACCAAGACGGCTTCATCCGCTATCGCGCGCGACAGCAGGACTGCGGCGGCTGCGCCCTGCGACAACGCTGCACGCCCAACATGCCAGCGCGCAAGGTCACCCGCTCGATCCACGAAGGGGCTCGCGACCTCGCCCGCGACATCGCCACTACCGACGCCTACGTCATCTCCGCGTCGCCAGCGGAAGAAGGTCGAGATGCTGTTCGCGCACCTCAAACGCATCCTGAAGCTCGATCGATTGCGCCTGCGCGGTCCAAATGGTGCCAGGGACGAGTTCCACATGGCGGCCACCGCCCAGAACCTCCGCAAGATGGCAAAGCTCATTCCGATGCCGGCGCAGCCACTACCCGCCTGAGCTGGCCAGCGGCTTCCTGCGCAAACCAGCCGCCAACTGTCTCCGCGCCAGACGCCGACTTCTTCAACACAATCGGTGGTTAGCTGCCGTTATCCTGTCGACGTCGATCACGGATTACGGCGACGAAAAGACATCCCGCCGCCACATACAGTGGTATAGCATGCCAAGCTGCGTAAGGCGTTAAAACTACGAGCAAAAAGGCGACTAGGAAGATAACCCCGCCTACTATTTGCCCGTATCGTCTGACCCAGATCATAGGAACGTAATACCTTTAATGCCGTGAGAGGCAATGTCTGCAATTAGCTCATCCGGTCATTCACGATTGGGAACGGCCGCGAAAAGGTCGGGGCTTTTCCACAGGGATGGTGAAAGGGGAATCCGCACTCCCTCGTTTCACGACGTGCTGGCCGCGCTTATATCGGCTTTAACCATCATAGTCCCATAGGTTTCGGCAAATATTGACGGGGGTGTATGATGCAAATTTCGGGAGTGGGCGGGGGAGCATCGTCCTATTTGCTTCAGCAGAAGCGTGTCAGCGGGCAAGCTCAGCAGTTCGACAACCTCATTGCTGCCGCTGCCGCGAACAGCGAAGAGAAGGTAGACGCGTCATCCTCGACTGCCCAAACATCCGGCGCCACGGCGAGCAAGCCGGATTTTCGGTCTATGACGCCCGAGCAATTCCGGTCCGAGGTCAAAGGGATGTACGATCGTGGAGAGATCGGCGCCGACACCTTTTTCTCAGGTGTGACGCTCAGAACCTATAGCCAAGATGAGTCTAGCTTCGGATATGTGGGCGGCGGCAAGTTCGACTATGTAAGCATCTTCCAAGACGCCAAACGCTTCGCCGCCAGCCATGCCGGCCAATACGACTCCAAGGCTGAAACGAGGAATTACGATACCATTCTCAATATGATGGCACGTTAGCCCCACCTCGCAGAACAGCGGGGATTCTACCTTCCCATTGGGATGGTCAAACTGGACTGTTTGACCGGGGGACTTGCTGGACCGCGCTTGGGAGACGCCCTTCCGGACGCACTTCCAACAACCACCAATCTGGTGGCGCACCGTACCTCAATGGAACGGCTCCTGAGCCAATTCCCCCTGTCACGACAATGGTATGTGACTGCTCTTTGACTATACCGCAGATAAGTGCTGAATTATAGTACCGTCGCCAGAACATTTGACCGCAATGAGTATGTCCGGCGAGCAATAGGGGAACGCTTCGCGGCAAATCTGAGGATAAGCTCGGGGCGTGGGTGAGAGCGATCGGAACACCACCGATCTTTTCAGCTTGCCGCATTGAGCGAGCAATATCATCGTGATTTGAGAAGCGATCATCGATCCCAACGATCGCTAGTGCGCCTACACGAGCGGCCTCGTTTTCGAGCACTACCACCCCGGCCTTCCGGAGATTTGACCGTATTGCAGCGGCATCTGTCCAATGATCGTGGTTGCCCAAGACGGCAAAGATGCCGTCTCGCGCTCGTAGATTGATAAGGGGTGCGAGGTCGAGCGCCCGAGCAGCGGTTCCCTCGGAACTTTCGCCAATTACGAAATCACCCGCGAGAAGCACGATGTCGGGGTGGCTCGCGTTAACCTCCGAAACAATGTGCCCTAATCGTTCGCGCGTCATCACGAAATTGCCGACATGTACATCTGAAAGCAGGGCTATTCGCACAGGTTTCGACTGCTTGGGCAATGCCGCAAGCTGAATGTCCGCAGTGCGCTTTATGGGGTCCGACAAGGCGTTGTGAACGCCAACGCAGCCGGCGACTAGGAACACCAAGCCTGTCATCACGGTCACAAGTATCATTTTGTGATAGCGCCAAGGCATATCCCGCTCCGTGTTGGGCAAGGGTGCTTGATAGGCGAATTTGGCGATGTGAGGAATGGCGGAGGATGTGGTCGCTAGTGCCCATCTGGCATTCCCGATTGGGAACGACGATCGAGCCGGCTACGGCTTTCCCAGAAGGATGCTGAAATGGGAAGCGGACGCCCATGCCCCCTCTGGAAGCGTGTTGCTACGACCATGCTGCCCGGCCATGAAGTGGCATGACTGCTGTTCCGCTCGGCCCGATCGTTCCCGAAGCCATCCGCCCCCTGCCGGCATTCGAGTGCCACGCCGGCAAAGCCGTTACGCTCGAACCACTCTCCACCCGGCACGTCGATGAATTGTGGGAGGCTGCCCAAGCGGCAGACGTGTCGTGGGCCTATCTGAAATATGGACCATTCCCGACCAAGGAAGACATGGACGCGCACGTCACGCGGATTAGTGGCCTTGAACAGCAGCCCTTCTTCGCGGTCATTCCGGTATCCAGCGGCAAGGCCGAAGGGTGGGCGTCGTTCTGTGATATTGCACCTGCCGATGCGGCGATCGAGATCGGGAGCATCTGGCTATCGCCCCGGCTGCAACGCACCCGCGCCGCCACGGAAGCTATTTTCCTGATGATGCAGCACGCTTTCGCACTCGGCTATCATCGGGTCGTTTGGCGCTGCAACGCGCTGAACGCAGCATCCATGTGCGCTGCGCGAAGATTTGGCTTCACCTATGAAGGAACTTGGCGCGGTGACGGTATCGTGAAGGGACGCCGGCGCGATACGGCCTGGTTCTCGATCGTAGAACCGGAATGGCTGGCACAACACGCACTATTCGAAGCATGGCTGAATGATAGCAATTTCGACGCGGATGGCGTCGCTCTCAAGCCCTTGTCGCCGAACATCTGAAGAAGGGGCGCTTTCCCACTATGATGGTGAAACGGGAATGTCTAGGTCGGGTGGAAAGCCGACGTTGACCAGCTGACGCTTTCTGCTGACAAATGGGGCATAATGATACGTACACTGATCGCCCCTGTAGCCTTCGTCTCCATCGCACTGGCGAGTTGGGCTGCTGAGGAGCAGCAGTCGACAATCGCTATGGAACTTCCGATGGCGGAGCTACAGGCAAGCCATACCGCCGCGAATGTGCCGCCCGACGCCACCTTCATGACCACCTTGCGACGTGATGTTCTAGCTTATCTTGCCGCAAATCGTTTCCCGTCGAAGAGCGTAGACATAGAGCTACTTCGAAAGGGAGCAACACAAAGCGGGGCCTCGTATCCTAAGTACTATGTTTGGATACGTGCGACTGAGCTGCTGCCAGTTCCGCGGACACGAGGTTAAGCTACCTGCGCTTGCCGCTCGAAGTCCATGGGGCTGAGATAGCCCAGGGTAGAGTGGCGTCGCGTCGGATTGTAGAAGCGCTCGATGTAGTCGAACACATCTGCCTTCGCGTGATTGCGCGTGCGGTAGGTTTTACGACCTATCCGCTCGGTCTTCAGCGAGGAGAAGAAGCTCTCCATCGCCGCGTTGTCCCAGACGTTGCCGGACCGGCTCATCGAGCAGGTCACGCCGTTGTCAGCCATCAGCCGTTGGAACTTCTCGCTCGTATATTGGCTGCCTTGGTCCGAGTGGTGCAGCAGGGCGTCGGGCTTTCCGCGCCGCCAGATCGCCATCATCAGCGCGTCGGTGACAAGCTGGGCGGCCATGGTGTCGCTCATCGACCAGCCAACGACCCGGCGCGAGAACAAGTCGATGACGACGGCGACGTATAGCCACCCTTCCGCGGTCCAGATGTAGGTGAAGTCGGCGATCCACTTCTGGTTTGGCGCCTCGGCCGTGAACTGGCGGTCGAGGAGGTTGTCGGCGATGATGGACCGCAGACCGTCGTCCTTCGGCAGACCACGACGCCGGGGCCGAGCCTTCAGGCCATGAACACGCATCAGCCGCTCGACACGATGCAAGCCGCATGAGAGGCCTTCGGCCAGAAGGTCGTGCCAGACGCGGCGTGCACCGTACGTCCGATAGCTGGAGATGAAGCTGGCCCGGACCCTCGCCCCGAACTCCTCATCGCTCCGGGCACGGGTACTGGGTGCCCGAACCAGCCAGGCATGAAAGCCGCTGCGCGAAACACCGAGCGCTTCGCAGATCCACGACACCGGCCAGATCCCTCGGTGCTTCGCGATGAACTCGAACCTCATATCGAGTCCCTGGCGAAGTAGGCCGCCGCTTTTTTTAGGATGTCGCGCTCGGCCTTCATCCTGGCCAACTCGCGGCGTAGCCGCTCGATCTCCTGCTGCTCGGGCTTCATCACGCCATGGCCGGGAAACGCCGACCCCGGGTCCGCCGCCTGCTCCCGCACCCAATTGCGCAGCACGTTCTCGTGCAGGTCCAGATCGCGTGCCGCCTGCGATACAGATACCCCGCGTTCCCGAACCAGCTTCACCGCCTCCAGCTTGAACTCACGGCTGAACTTCCGTCGTTGCATCTCCATCCTCCGGTTCCGAAAAACACCCTATCTCGGTGTCCACGAAACCGGCAGCAGCTCAAACCTCGTTATGCCGAACCAATGACGCTCAGCAACATTCAGGCCCGCTTAGCGGAGATCCTCGCTGCCGAAGCAACACGTCCGGTGGACTGGGCTGCCGTTGATCGCCTTTGCGAGGAGCTTGACCATCAGCTTGAAGCATCCGGGGAGGACGTGCCAGAGATCGTGGCTCATTTCCTTTGTGACAGCGATATTCGTGCTCGTGACGCGCGCTATGGTGACGCTCAGCGCGACGCTATCCGCACTTATCTGACCACCGGTGATTATTTCGACGGTGTTGCTGTGCCTAGGTGGGGGTGCTTGGTGCTGTTGGTAGTTGCCGCGGCGCTATTCGTGTGGGCGCTGACTTAGCTGGCGTCTGGAATTGGGCGCTTCCGACCGGTCCGCTTCCCCGCCCAAATTAGCTAATTGGCTTTCGGGTGATCGGGTCGGCTCGATCGCTTCGTAACGGCGAGGCATGGTAGGAAACGGACATTACACCGGACGCTCACTGATCGCATATCAAGAACGGCAGCGGCTTCCCAAAATCCGTCTTCGGCAGTCATTTCGAGAAGATTGTCGGCATTTGGTAACGGTTAGCGGGCTTTCGGGAGATTATTCCGTCTACGCCTCCAAAAAAGCACGACACCGATAATCAGGGAGCCAATCGACAAACCAACTGACATGGAAGCGAGCCGTGAGAACCCCGCAGAAGCCGCGAGGTCCTTCGCAGCGAGGCTGCAAATAACCGCTACGGCGATCAGTCCGATAGGCGTTGTTATAGGATGGAAATCACTCATTTTGCGAAAATGGGTCTGCTTTTTACGCTCATGGCGCTCACGGAGGATAGCCCACGCCAGCAGAACCGCAAAGACCAGAAGTGCCCGAACGGGAAGATGGCTTGCGGCTGACGGCAAGTCATTGCTTGCCCAGTGGAATAGAAACTGCCCGATCAATACCGGCAAGCCGATCATTGCAATAAGGTTGGTTAGGCGCCGTTGCATCTATTCACCCTAGATCGATGATGGACGACTGCAAGTGTGGGAATGCTTGGATTTGGTGGGTCGTCCCCGCTTGCGCGCGTGATGCGCGCGAAATGGGTAGCCAATAGCCCTTTATGAATGACGAACGATCCTGAAACCGATGTATGTCGCAACCGCTAACACACCGCCGATCACCCCGAGGGTGCTCGGGGTTAGATACATATCTGAGATCACGAAGGATAACGTCCACCTCGTTGGTGGCGAAGGGTTGGCCGGGTCGATCATCGCTGCATGAGTGCGAATTGGAATCAGGGAGAAAATCAGCCCAGCGGTGATGACGACAAGTATTCCGAGCTTCCACCACATACGATCAATCGGCTCCGTCTGCTATCGAGCAGGCTGGCTGAAGCTCGCTACGTTCGCAAGTAGGCGCTTCAAGGCATTCCCGTTTGGGAACGGCCAGCGAGACGGCGGGGGCGTTCCCATTGGGATGGTCGATCGGGAAACGAAAGGGCTTCTCAAACCCATTGCGTGCGGGCGTGAGAAAGGCAGCTTCTATCCTGTCGTAGATTTTGCAACCTCGATCAGCTATGGACGCTTCGTTCAGCGATTCATGGGAAGGAGGGCGATGATGACCGATCAGTTCACGCCCACCCGTGGAGTAACGCTCGTCGGTGGCCTCCTCCGTCACTGACGCTCCGGTCGCAAGCAAGGCCGGTATCGCTAATCGCTGACACGAGGACCGCGCGCTAACGCGCGGATGCATTTCCCATGTTCGAAGACGAATACGACGACGAGGATCGTTTCCCGCGCGCCAACGTGCTGCGGCAGGTTCTGGCATTCACCTTCCGGCTATGGAGGCGAACGCCGTGGCTGACGACAGGCTGTGCGGCCGCGATGCTGCTTGCGACCCTGACCGAGGTGTTCGTGCCGTTCTACGCCGGCACGATGATCGACGCGGTGAGCGGCGGCGATGCCGCCAGTGCATGGCGCGAGTTCGCGATCATCGCCGCGCTCGGCGGGGCGATGGTCGTCCTGCGCCATCTGGGCTGGTGGGCGATTACGCCGCTGACGCTGAACATGATGCGCGACGTGACGCAGGAGGCGTTCGCGCGCGTCCAGCGGCTCGCCACCGACTGGCACGCCAATGCCTTTTCCGGCTCCACCGTCCGGCGGATCACGCGCGGCATGTGGGCGCTCGACACGCTGAACGACGTACTGCTGCTCTCGCTGCTGCCGTCGCTGACCGTGCTGGTCGGCACGGTCGCGCTGCTCGCGCTGCACTGGCCGGTGCTGGGCGCGATCATGGGGGTGGGCGCGCCCTCCTATATCGTCCTGACGGTCGTGCTGGCGACGCGTGTACTGGCACCGATCGCGCGCCTGTCGAACCAGTGGGACACGAGGATGGGCGGCGTGCTGGCCGATGCCATCGGCACCAACGCGGTGGTGAAGGCTTTCGGCGGCGAGGCGCGCGAGGAAGCGCTGCTCGCGACGGTCGTTGCCAAATGGCGCAGGCGCACTCTGCGAACCTGGATGGCGTTCACCTGGGCGGGATCGGGCGAACTCGCGCTACTGTGGGCAATCCGCATCGTGGCGACCGGCGGAGCGCTATGGCTATGGTCGCGGGGCGACGCCAGCGCGGGCGACATGGCCTATGTCATCACCAGCTACCTGGTGCTGAACGGCTACCTTCGGGACATCGGGCAATATGTCCACCAGCTCCAGCGTGCGGTGAACGAGATGGAGGAGCTGGTTCAGCTCCATGACGAGCCGATGGGCGTCGCCGATCGCGCCGACGCGCGTCCGATCTGCATCGATGCCGGCGCGATCCGCTTCGAGGATGTCGGCTTCCGCTATGCCGGGCAGGATCGGTCGCTCTACGCGCATCTGTCCGTCACCATCCCGTCGGGCCAGCGGGTCGGCCTGGTGGGGCCGTCGGGTTCGGGCAAGACCAGCTTCGTCAGGCTGATTCAGCGCCTCTACGATGTCGACGACGGCCGGGTCACGATCGACGGTCAGGACGTGGCACACGTGACGCAGGCATCGCTCCGGCGGCAGGTGGCGATCGTTCCGCAGGAGCCGGTGCTGTTCCACCGCTCGCTGGCCGACAATATCGCATACGGCCGCCCCGGCGCGACGCAGGCGGAGATCGAGCGGGCCGCGCGGCTTGCCAACGCGCACGATTTCATCGCCGCATTGCCGAGAGGCTATCGCACGCCGGTCGGCGAGCGCGGCGTGAAGCTGTCGGGCGGTGAGCGTCAACGGGTCGCCATCGCCCGCGCGTTCCTTGCCGATGCCCCGATCCTGATCCTGGACGAAGCAACCTCCAGCCTCGATTCCGAGAGCGAGGCGGCGATCCAGCAGGCGATGGAGCGGCTGATGGTCGGCCGCACCACGATCGTCATCGCGCACCGGCTCTCGACGGTTCGCGCGCTGGATCGCATCCTCGTGTTCGCAGGAGGCCGGATCGTCGAGGACGGCACGCATGACGAACTGCTCCTCGCTGACGATGGCCACTACCGCCGGCTGTTCGAGCGGCAGGCCGGGACCACGGCGCCGGAGATTATGGCCTGAGCGGGCTTGGGGGTGGGGCACATTCCCAATGGGATCCTCGTGGGAAAGCGCCGGCCGCCTCGCGGGGAGCTAATTGCGGTCACATTGGCGATGTGCGGCAGCGTTCGGCAAGCTGGAGCGTGGCAAGGTTCAGGTCGAGGTCCGCGATAAGCAGTCCCGCCTGGCCGTATGGCTGATAGGACAGTAGCGTGCCGTCGGGTCTAGCAATCGCCGAGGTGGCCGGCGCGCCATCGCTCGCGCTGTTCACCGATGCGAACCAGCAGTTATTCTCGGCCGCGCGACAAAGCATCGCCTTCTCGTGAAAGGTGTTGTCTGGGTGCGCGAATGTTTCCGGCCGGTAAGAACCCGGCTCGGCAACGTGAGCGAACGGATGAAATACGATCTGCGCGCCACGACGCGCTGCCCAGCGCACCGTCTCCGGGTAGCGCCAGCCTTCGTGGCAGATGACTATGCCGAAGGTGACGTCGCCCGCGGTGAAAACGCGCCGCTCACTACCGAAGGCTGGGTAGTGAGCTTCTTCAGACGGATCGAGCTGCCCCTTATCCTGCCAACCTTGGGTCGATCCGTCTGGATTATAGACCCGCGCGGTGATCTGTAGGCCGTGTTCGGTGAGCCGCTCGGTGCCCAGGATAACCAAGACACCCGCCGACTTAGCCGCGGCACCGACCCTGTCCCAAGCGTTTTCAAGAAACGGCAGAGAAGGCGGCGGCAGTGTGTCCGACTGCCAGCGGTAGCCGGGGATGTAGCACTCCGGGAAACAGATGATCTGCACGCCCCGACGCCCCGCTTCGGCGATTGCCTCAACGGCGGATTCCACTGACGCCTCCGGCGTCTCGGCAACGGGGAGGTTGGCAAGGGCGATGCGGCAGTCGCTCATAGCCCTGTATAGCGATCTGCATCATCTTCGGCCAAGTGCGAGATCGAACCAGATTCCCGCTTCACCATGCCGAAAGGGGAAAGCCGGCCCGCCCGCGGTGCTTGCCGTATCGATCCGCGAGCGCAATGAACGGTCTATGCCTGAACCCACGCTCATTCGAATAGCTGCCGCCCTGATCGATGACGGCAAAGGCCGAACGCTTCTGGTCCGCAAAGCCGGCACCAAGTGGTTCATGCAGGCGGGCGGAAAGATCGAGGCGGGGGAAAGTCCGCTCGACGCCCTCTGCCGCGAGCTGCACGAGGAAATTGGCCTCTCCATCGACCATGTGACGGCTCGGCATCTTGGCTGCTTTACCGCTCCGGCTGCAAACGAGCCGGGGCGATCGGTTGAGGCAGAGCTGTTCCATGTCCGGATCGCACATGATCCGGCACCCAGCCTCGAAATCGAAGAGGCCGTCTGGGCGGATAAGGCGACGGCGGAGGCGATGCCACTTGCCCCGCTGACGAGGGACCATGTGCTGCCGTTGTTTTCTGCGCTGACCGCAGGCGCATGACGCTCTCCAAGGTGCTGGTCAGCGCCTGTCTCCTAGGGAGACCGGTGCGATACAATGGTTCGGCGAAAACGCTGGAGAATGCGCTGCTGGATCACTGGGTCAGCGAAGGCCGTGTCGTATCGGTCTGCCCGGAGGTGATGGCTGGATTACCGACGCCTCGCCCCCCAGCGGAGATAGCGAATGGGGAGGGCGGCGCGGCGGTAATCCAGCGCGGCGGCCACATCGTCGAGGCGGATGGCAACGACGTGACCGAAGCCTATCTCGTCGGGGCGCGGATCGCCCTTGCACATGCTGTCCGGCACGATTGCCGATACGCGCTCCTGACCGATGGCAGCCCATCGTGCGGGGGCAACTTCATCTACGACGGCACCCTCAAGGGCCGACGCATTGATGGCGAGGGGGTGACTGCCGCCCTCCTTCGCCAGCACGGCATCACTGTGTTCACGCAGACCGAGATTTCGTCTCTGGCTGCGGTGCTGGGCGGTTGAAGCAGGCGCTCACGCTTTCGACGCCGCTTTCCCGATAGGATGGTGAAACGGGAATCACCGGTGGAGCTGCCCGAAGTCGATCTATAGATGTAGGCGCTCGCAATCCGAGCGGCTTCTGCTCGCAAACGGCGCGAATTTAGGCTCAAATTAGGTGACAACGGGCGGGCCGTAGTGCCCACTTTAAATGACAATGTGCTCGCCATCATCCGCGCCTGCTTGCAAACGGCGGTGACCTGCTCACGCTTTTTGCCATGGCAGTACTTATGAAGTTCCGCTCGTCAGCGGGCACGCTGGCTATACTCCATCCCACCACAAGGAGCCGCTGGATCGTTGACGCCGGCTTTGGTGATGACCCGAACTGTCCGGCCTAAGAGGTAAGCTGCCTTATCGGCATCTGCCGACCTCGCATCCTTGTAGGAGATCAGAAGGGTATTGTTGCCGATCCATCGAACATTCACCCCATAAGCACAGTCACTGCGGCCGGCCCCGTAGAAACCAGCTACAGAATGGCTCCACCGCAAAGGCCAGTTACGGGCGATATCAACTTCATAACCGAAGTCAGTCGTGGCACCGCCGTTGGTTTCCGTGACGCTGGCAACTAAACTACCGTCAGGCGAGTCCACCTGCGTAACCACTACCCGCGAAACGCAGGTGCCTAACAGCAGGCATATGCACAGAATACAGCCGAGTATCGCAACACCGAAACAGCCTTTTCGCCCGAGTTGGGGAGGTTGGTACGCCGTCGTATTACTCATCTTGGGCTGCCCGTGGCTGACTTCTGGAAGCATTCAGGGCTCAAGCGGCTCGGGCTTTGGCTCGGAAGAAGGTCGTTTCCGGCCCAATGAGATCGGGGTCGACGCCGCTCTCCTCGGCAGCCAGTTGCTGGATGATGCGCCATATATCGGGGCCGGTGAGGCGCGCGCCATCGCGGGCCAGCCTGCCACGGTTCTGCTCCGTCACCAGGCGCGCCAGATCGCCGAGGGTTTCGCATCCGTGTGGCAGCCGTCGACGGTCAAAGGGCCGCAACCACAGCCCCGCGTAGGCGGTCGCTCCAGCGGCAAAAATGCGAAGGGGCGGCGCCCAGGTCGTGAAGGCGAGGATCGCGACCGCGATGGCGAAGCAGAGACCACCGGCGATCCCCGGCCAACCGGCCCGCGTCGACGGCATCTTCAGGTCGGTGTCGGCTTCCAGGTCGGTGAACGCCTGGCGCAGCTTGTCGCCTATCAGCGGCGCTAACGGCTCATCCGGTCCGACGCGCCGGCCAAGTCCGAGCGCGCGTCGAAGCCTGTAGAACGTCATCTGGGTGGCGCACGTCGTGCCGCCCCCGCCATGAGCGGCAACATGCGAGACGACATGGTCACGCACCTCGCCGAACCTCGTCCACGGCAGGTTGGAGCGCAGACGAAGGTCGAAGGTGCGCTCGATCGCGAGGAAGAAATCGGTGTCGTCACCGTCACCCGTCCAGCCAACCGTATCGAGCGCCTGCATGAACCCTGCTCCTCGGCGGTTCTGCAAAACGACCGTTTCTGACGAGCCGGTCGCATTGCCTACCTGGCAACGTAAATCTGCGGGCCGGGCTTTGTCAAAACTGTTCTGGAAACCCGCTTCGCAAAACGGTATGCCTGCGACGGGTTTGGAGAAGATCGGACGCCCATGCGGGTCGGCTATGCCAGGGTCAGCACCAGCGACCAGAATCCCGAGCTTCAGCTCGACGCACTACGCCGTGCCGGCTGCGACCGGGTATTCACCGAAAAGGCGTCCGGCGCGCGTGATGACCGGCCCGAGCTGGCGCGCATCCTGGAAGACGTGCTGCGTGCCGGCGACACGCTGGTCGTCTGGAAGCTCGACCGCCTCGCCCGTTCCCTCAAAAAGCTGATCGCCACGGCCGAGGAACTGGAGCGGGAACAGATCGGGCTGGTGTCGCTGACCGAGAGTATCGACACGACCACGCCGGGCGGGATGCTCACCTTTCATGTGTTCGGCGCGATCGCGCAGTTTGAACGCGCCCTGATCCGCGAGCGGACCACCGCCGGGCTGGTGGAAGCGCGCCGGCAAGGCCGCAAGGGCGGACGTCCGTCGGTCATGCGCCCGAGCGACGTCACCGCGGCCCGCGCCATGATGAAGGAGGGCACGCTCCCGGTGCGCGACATCGCCAAGCGCATGGGTGTGTCGGTCGCCACCCTCTACCGCTATGCCGGCAAGCGCGGCAGCGGCGTACCGGCCAAGGAGCCTGTCGCAGCCCATGGCTGACCGGGCGAAGCGACCGCCCGGAGAGGCGCTGGTCGACCTTCGCCGACGATTGTCGCTGTTGCCGCCACGCGATCCCGGTCGCACCGAGATCGTTGCCCGTGCGGCCGAGGCTTACGGCATCTCGATCTCGACGCTGTACCGGGCGCTGCGCGAGCTGAACCGGCCCCGGTCGGTGCGCCGGTCCGACCACGGTGCGACGCGGGTCGCGCCGCAGGCGGAGATGGAACGCTACGCCGAGATCGTCGCCGCGCTGAAGATCAGAACCACCAACAAGAAGGGCCGGCACGTCTCAACCGCCCGTGCCATCGAGTTTCTGGAAACTGATGGCGTCGAGACGCCGGAGGGTCTGGTCAAGGTCGCGCCCGGCCTGCTGAAGCGGGCGACCATCGACCGGCTGCTCCGCTCGTCGGGGCTGGACTATGCCCGTGTCACTCGCCCGCACGCGGCCGTGCGCTTCCAGGCACGACGATCCAACGAGCTGTGGCACTTCGACATGAGCCCGTCCGACCTCAAACAGGTCGAGGCACCGCTATGGATCGAACAGGGTCGCGGCAAACCGACGCTCATGCTGTTCTCCGTCGTCGATGACTGCTCGGGCGTGGTCTATCAGGAATATCGCAGCGTCTATGGCGAGGACGCCGAGTCCGCGCTGCGCTTCCTGTTCAACGCCTTCGCCGCCAAGCCCGAACCCGAGCTGCCGTTTCAAGGCCTGCCGGTCACGCTCTACATGGACAACGGCCCGGTCAGCCGGTCGCGCGTGTTCCAGTCGGTGATGGGCAGCCTGGGCATTCGCGTTCTCACCCACCTGCCGCCGAAGCAGGACGACCGGCACACCGCGGCCCGCGCCAAGGGCAAAGTCGAGCGACCGTTCCGCACCGTGAAGGAGGTGCACGAGACGCTTTACCACTTCCACAAGCCGAAGGACGAAGGGGAAGCCAATCTGTGGATGCGCCGCGCGCTGGTTACCTACAATAACGGCGGCCATCGCTCCGAGCCACACGCCCGGATCGAGCACTGGCTGCGCCACTTGCCCGGCGAGGGCGTGCGCGCCATGTGCTCGTGGGAGCGGTTCTGCGCCTTCGCGCGCGAGCCTGAGCGGCGCACCGTCGCGGGCGACGCGACCGTCTCGGTCGAGGGTGCCTCCTACGAAGTCGAACCAGAGCTGGCCGGTGAGACGGTGACGTTGCTCTGGGGCCTGTTCGACCAGCAGCTTTTCGTTGAGCATGGCGGCAAGCGGTACGGCCCCTACGAGCCGTCGCGCGGCGCGGTGCCGCTCTACCGCTACCGCAAATACCAGAAGAGCCGCGCCGAGGAGCGGCTCGACAAGGTGGTCCGGCTCGCCGACCAGCTCGGGCTGCCCCGTGCGACCGTGACGGGCGGCGATCGGCCGCTGCCATCACTGCCGCCCTCGACCGCCGGGCTTGCGGTACGGCAGAGCCCTTTTCCTGAACCGGCGATCGAGACGGCGTACCCGACCGGGCTCGCGGCACGTCACGCTATCGTCGACCAGCTGCGGCGACCGCTCGGTTCCCTGCCCGAGGCGGATCGCACCTTCATCGACGCGCTGCTAGGCGAGACGCTCGACAAGACTATCATCGCCGGCCGCATCCGCGAACGGTTCCAGGCAAGACGGGGGACAAGCTGATGCTTGCCGACGTTCAATCCAGCTACGGGCTCGCCCGCCCGTTTCATGGTGCCGGCAACTTCGAGACCGAGCATCAGCGCAACCTTGTGCGCGAGGTCTGCACGGCCGTGCAGACGGGCCGGCTGATCGTCGTCTCCGGCCTGGTCGGATCGGGCAAAACGCATCTGCTGCGCCGCATCGAGGACGAACTGGTCAGGGCCGGCAAGGTCGCCGTCGCCAAGTCGCTCGCGGTCGACAAGCGTCGCACCTCGCTGCCGTCGCTGATCGAGGCGCTGTTCTACGACCTGTCGCCCGGCGACCGCGCTCAGGTGAAGATCCCCAAGCAGGCTGAACGGCGCGAGCGCGACCTGCGCGACATCATGCGCAAGGGCAAGCGACCGGTCGTGCTGGTGGTCGATGAGGCGCACGACCTCCACCACAAGACGCTGACCGGCCTCAAGCGGCTGATGGAAGTGGTGGCAGATGCCGGCGTGCTGCTGTCGGTCCTGCTCGTCGGCCATCCCCGGCTGCGCAACGATCTGCGCCGCCCGCAAATGGAGGAGATAGGCTACCGCACCACGACGTTTGACTATGAGGGTATTGGTGCCGAGCGACGCGACTATGTCGCCTGGCTGCTCGGCGCCTGCGCAGCCGAGGGGGTGAAGATCGCCGACCTGATGGAAGAAGACGCGATCGACCATATTGCCGAGCGTCTGCGCACCCCGCTCCAGATCGAGATGCACCTGACCCTCGCGTTCGAGCAGGGTTTCCGCCTCGCCGCCAAGCCCGTCACGATCGAGATCGTCGAGCAGGTACTGTCACGCGCGATCGACGATCTCGAACCCACGCTGACGCGCAACGGTTATGATGCCGGCGCGCTCGCCAGCCAGCTTAACACTAGGCCATCCGACGTGCGCGCGTTCCTCGCAGGAACGCTGGACGCGGAGCACACCCGCGAACTGACCGAGCGGCTCCGCGAAGCGGGGGTGCCAATATGACGATGTCGCAAGCCGTTGCACGACATCGATACCTTCTCCAGGTGTGCTTTATCGCGGTCGCATCCACGGTCTGCGTGTTGGTGACAGACGCATTTGCGTTCAGGTCACCGGCCAATCTGGCCTGGATGATCGGACTCCCTGTTGCAGTGGGAATGATCGCGAACGTCGGTTGGGGTCGACGGTGCTTCATGGCCATGACTCTGCTGGGCGTTTCGCTGATCGTCGGGACGTTGGTTGGCGTGAACTTCACCAGCTACGGCTGATGTCCGTCATCGCCTTCCTCGGGCTGGCAGAAAGCGTGAGCAGGCCGACTACGATCGCGAGCAGGTGCGGATGATGGCGAGCACATTGTCATCTAGCACGAGCAGCCCCGCCCGCCCGCTGTCATCCAATCTGAGCAGGAATTCGCTCTGTTTGCGAGCAGAGGCTGCTACAATTGCAAGCGCCTACACCTACATGCCGGCTGACGAACTGGCGGCCGAACTGGCCGATGGCGTAACCTTCAGCGGGATTGAGGTCGGGGCGCGGCTCGCCGGCGTCATGGGCGTGCAGCGCCGGCACAATGTCGATCTCATTCGCCACGCCTATGTCCTTCCCGAATGGCAAGGTCGAGGCGTTGGCTCGCGTCTGCTGAACCATCTATGCCACGGCGCGGACAGGCCGGTCCTGATCGGGACGTGGGCGGCAGCGGATTGGGCAATCCGCTTTTATGAGCGTCACGGTTTCAAGCGTGTGGCGGGCGGTGATATAGCGCCCCTGCTTCGCACTTACTGGAACGCGCCTGGTCGCGAATGACGAAGCGCGCGCAGATGAGGCCGCCCAGCTCTCCGACTATCTCGACCGCCTGACCGAGCAAATCGGGAACACCGAGTGGGGGAACGCGGCAGCGGATCAACTGAGGAAAATGGACCGCTTGCCGTGAGATCGGATCGACGATCCAAACGTAAGCGTGTTCAGCAGGCCGCCTTGCGGTAACGCCAGCGGTGGGGATGTTTGTCGCCTTTGACGAGGGCGCGGGCTGTGCGGGAAGTTGTAGGGTTTACGACCAGTCATACGAGCACTCGTATGACTGGTCGGATGGAGGTGGTTGGCCGGGTGTCAGGCCGGCGCCGATGGTCGGACGCAGAGAAGCTGGAGATCCTGGGCGAGGCGTTGCGCCCCGGTGTTCGGGTTTGCGATGTCATCGCCCGTCGCGAAGTGTCGAGCAGCCTGATCTACACGTGGCGCAAGCAGTTGCGGGAAGGCAAACTGGCCGGGGCGACACCGTCGCTGCCGGTGTTTGCCGAGATACGGGTCGCTGAGCCGGTTGCGCCAGCACCGGAGCCGGCGCCATGCCCACCGGGGCTCATGCAGATCGAACTGCCCGGCGGCGTGCGGGTGAGTGTCGACGCGGGCGTGGATGCGGGTGCGCTGGCACGGGCGTTGTCGGTGTTGCGATGAGCCCGGCGCCAGTGCCGCTGCCGACGCGGGTGTTCCTGGCGTGCGGGGTGACCGACATGCGCAAGGGGTTTGACGGCCTGGCGGTGCTGGTGCAGGAGGTGCTGGCGCAGAACCCGCATTCGGGTGCGCTGTTTGCGTTCCGGGGCAAGCGCGGGCATCTGGTCAAGCTGCTGTGGTTCGATGGGCAAGGCCTGTGCCTGTTTTCGAAGCGCCTCGACCGTGGCCGCTTCGTCTGGCCGGTGACGGCGACGGGCACCGTGGTGTTGACGCCGGCACAATTGTCGATGCTGCTGGAAGGCAGCGACTGGCGGCTCCCCGAGCGGACGTTCACGCCGACGCTGGCGGGGTAGGAACGGCGGTTTTTCGCCGGTTTTCCTCGCTCGCCGACATGCAATCTGCTATGAAAACGGGGTGTCGGAAGCGCCCGTTTCCCTTGCTGATGCCACCGCGCGGATCGCCGCGCTGGAGGCCTCGCTCGCCCGGGCGAATGCCGCACTGGTTGCCCGCGACCTGCTCATCGATACGCTGCGCGGGCAGATTGCGCGACTGCGGCGGATGCAGTTCGGCGCGTCGTCCGAGAAGCTCGGCCGCGAGATCGAGCAGCTCGAACTGGCGCTGGAGGAACTGGAGACGGAGCGTGACGCGCCTGGGCCCGAGGCGGCCGACAGCGGCGTAGCGGTTCGGCCGGTGCCTGTGCGCAGCCTGCCCGGACACCTGCCGCGCGAGGAGGTCATTCACGAACCGGCATCGGGTACCTGCACCTGCCCGGGCTGTGGCGGTGCGTTGCGGCCGCTTGGGGCAGACGCGCACGAGATGCTCGACATCGTGCCGGTGCGCTGGCGGGTCGTGCGCAACGTCCGCCCCAAATACAGCTGCCGGGTGTGCGAGAAGATCGTCCAGGCTCCCGCCCCGGTCAGCGCCGTGGCACGCTGCAAGGCCACATTCGCCACGCTGGCGCACGTCGTCGTCTCGAAGTTCGACCACCATCTGCCGCTCTACCGCCAGACCGAGATGATGGCCGCGCAAGGGCTCGACATCGACCGCTCGACGCTGGCGGGCTGGACCGGACAGGCTGCAGCACTTCTCGACCCCATCGTCAGCCACATCCGCGACGAAGTCCTCAAGGCCGACAAGATCCACGCCGACGACACGCCGGTGCCGGTGCTCGACCCCGGTCGGGGCAGGACCGCCACCGGGCGGCTGTGGGTGTATGCGGCCGACGACCGGGCATCCGGCAGCACGGCACCGCGCGCAACCTGGTATCGCTTCACGCCCGACCGCACCGCCGCGCACCCAACGTCCCATCTCGCCGGCTTCCGCGGTTTCCTCCAGGCTGATGCCTATGCCGGTTACGACGGGCTCTACCGCAGCGGCGTCACCGAGGTCGCCTGCTGGGCGCATTTCCGGCGCAAGGTCTTCGACCTCCACGAGCGGTCGCCCACGGCGCTGACCACCGACATCCTCGAACGCATCGGCGTGCTCTATGCCGTCGAAGCCGAGGTTCGCGGCCAACCACCTGACGTGCGATGCCGACGCCGTCAGGAGAACAGCCGGCCGCAGGTCGATGAATTGCGCGCGGTGCTCGACGCGGCCCTGCGCTGTCTGTCACCGAAATCCGACATGACACGGGCCATCGCCTATGGCACGAAGCGTTGGCCAGCGCTGTCGCACTTCCTCGACGATGGCCGCCTCGAGATCGACAACAACATCGCGGAGCGTGCGCTGCGCGGCGTCGCCGTGGGAAGGCGCAACTGGTTGTTCGCCGGCTCTCGCGCAGGTGGCGAGCGGGCCGCGGCCATCTACACCGTCATCCAGACGTGCAAGGCAAACGGCGTTGACCCGCAGGCCTATATCGCCGACGTCATCGCCAGGGTCGCGGGCGACTGGCCAGCCAGTCATGGGGACGAACTCATGCCGTGGAACTGGTCCCCCGAACCTGCCAGACTGGCGGCATGAGCGCCGAGACCATCGCCCGTCTGCACATCGTCCTGGACGACATCGAGCCCGCCATCTGGCGCCGGGTCGACGTGCCGGTCACCGCCAGCCTCAAGATGCTCCACGACATCGTTCAGGCCGCAATGAGCTGGGAGGACTGCCATCTTTGGCATTTCGAGGCCGGCGACCGGCGCTACGGCATTCCCGACCCGATGTGGCCGGATAGCAGCATGACCGCAGCCAGGAACGTAAAGCTCGCGACGCTCATCGACCGGGGCGTGCGAGAACTCGTCTACACCTATGACATGGGCGACGACTGGCGGCACACCATCACCGTCGAGACCGTTGGCCCCGGCGAACCCGACGTCAAACATCCGCGCTTCATTGATGGCGCACGGCGCTGCCCGCCCGAGGATGTCGGCGGCTTGCCCGGGTTCGAGATGTTCCTCCATGCAATGGCCGACCCGGCCCACGAAGAACATGACCGCCTGCGTGAATGGTATGGCGGCCCCTACAACGCCAACGACATCGACGAACGCTTCACCCGCCGCGCCGTCGCCGCCATCGCTATCCGCCGCCACGCCGGCAAACTGGCCTACCAGAAGAGCCGGGCTCAATAACAAGGCGGCCTACTGGCCACGCTTACATCCAAACACGCTGGCCGGCAGGTTATCAATGTGAGCAGGACACCGCCGTTTGCGAGCAGACGGAGCTGATGGCGAGTACATTGTCACATAGCGTGAGCAGCGTGACGCACCGGCTGTCAGTCAATGCGAGCAGAAAATGGCCCTGTTTGCGAGCAGGCGACGCTACGTGTGCAAGCGCCTACATCTAGCGGTCCCTGTTCTGCTCCATCGTGTTGTGAGGCACATACGCTGCCGCCTGACGATCAGAACCGAGCATCGGTCGGTCGCCTGACGCTATGCGATCGGCCAGCTCGCGGTGAAACGCTACCAATTCGGGCGGAGACTTACCGTCAACGGGAGATCCGATCCTCCGTTCAGCGGCATCGAACAGGTCTATCGCGCCTGCCAGTTCAGGCTCCGCGTAGAGTGCTGTGCTTTCGCCAGCGCGCCACAGTTCGGCGAGTTGCTGTGACCGTTCGATGCAAGCGACAGCCAATCGGTCTGGTGCCCGTGTTGTCTTCGGCCGTGGTGGCGGCGTTGCCCCGCGCCCTTCTATCTGCGCACGGGTGATTGCCGAGAGACGATACCGTAGGAGGCGCGTCTGCCGCGTATCCGTCGGGGACGGTTGCTGCTGCGTGCGGAGGAGCATTACCAGGTCAGCGGTTCCAGCGTCGGCCACGGCTGCGCGCCAGTCGACCAGAGCACGTTCCGTCGACGCAAGGTCAGCGGGCTGGTTGAGCAGGAACCCTTCAAAGAGCGGGTCGTCCTCAAGGTCGATCGGCAATGGCACCCGAAAGCCCAGGGCGGCCGCGCGTGTAAAGCCGACCAGCTCGGCGATCGCGGTCAGGCTGACCGTGCGCTGCTTCCGACTGTCGCTTACGGCTTCGTCCAACCGTCCGGCGATAAGCTCGAGCCCAGCAACGATCTCATCGTTGCCGTCCCGCCTTGGAGTGTGCGCGTCGGCCATTTTGCGCACGTCCCTACGCAGTTCGTCAAACGCCTCACGATCGCGCTCGGACTTTTCGAGGATTTTCTCCAGGACAGGGCCGAGCATCCCGAGCCAGTCGTGGGTCGTGCTGTCGCCCTCGAGTGTCTTGGCAAGAATCGTTTCCTGGAACGGGATGAGGTCAGCGATCGGCGCCTGTCCAGCTTCGATTTCGTCGAGGCGCCTGTGGATGTGCTGGTGTGATTGCTCGAGGCGTTCGTTGCTTCGCGACAAAGCGGCCACCTCCCCGCGGAGCAGGGATACCGCGTCGAGTACGGCGGCGATCGCGACGCTGGAAGCCTCGGAATTCATCTGCCTGGTCCATCCTTACCCGGTGTTCGATCACCATCGCGCTGAGCTCGATCGCGCTCTTCCGCTTGGCGGATGATCTCGTTCGTGCGCGTCAGATCGAGCGATTGGCTCGGCTCACTGATCTTGTCGGTCAGGGCACGAAGTCGGTCACTGAGCGAACCGGCACGATCCGGATCGTCCGTCGACGACGACCCATTTCTGGTCCTGTCGACAACGGCCCGGATGCGCGCCGCGGCATCGGGTCGCGGTCCGACTGGCTGCGCTTTAACATCAGGAGCGACGGTCGGCTTGACCTCAGGTGCCATCACCCGATCGTGCAATTTCCGCATACGTTCGAGCGGTGTCTCAGGTCGGTCGACGATCGCCGCAGCAGCTTCAGGTGTAAGCATAACCGGTGAAGCTACCACAGCCCGATCTCCGATATCGCGTGCAGAACGGACCGCCCTGGCGGAGTTTGGTTCGGGTTCCGGCATCGTCGCCACGAACCGCTGGAGGCTCTGCGCCACCATCTGATCGGCCGCCGATGGTGACGCTGACAGCTCTTGAACGGACCGTATATACGTCGCGCGCACGGTTGCCTGACGGGCGATTAGAACGGCTCTGACAGGATCCGGGACACCCTGTTTCCTCAGGCGCTCGACGCGCTGAATACGCGACTTGTCGATGCGGGGAACGAGTCCCTTCTCGCGCATCTTGATCGCCGCGATAGGCTCATGCTTCGGATCGATACCGCGCGCGCGCGCCGGTGTCGCATTGGCCTCGATGCCCCGGCCACGCAGCTTCTCAGCAAAGCGTTGTCGATACCGGAAAAGATCGTCGCGGTTCGGGTGGAAGCGTCGGCCGTCGTGATCCCGTCGAGCGATTGTGAGATGCACATGGGGATGTTCGCGGTCAATATGGAGCGATGCGACCCATGACCGATTTGCGAACTCCTCTTTTGCAAAATCGAGAGCGGCCGCTTTCAAACGGTCGGCATCGGTCCCGATCGGCATCGACAATATCATCGAGATCGAGGTCGCCCCCTTGCGACGGGCGTCACCATCCATCTCATATTCGTGCCACTCCTTCGCGAGCAACTGCATGTCGCGTCCGTCCCGCAACACGTCCCCTTCGCTCGTCTCCAAACCAAGCTCTTTCTCATCACCGTGGCCCAGGCGACTGATATAGGAAAAGTTGGCGAGGACGTGACCGCCACCATGCTGACGGCCGGTGATGCGCACTACGGCTTCAGGAACTCGGCGCGCCGTGCGTTCCGCAGTCATCACCGCGCGGCCACTCATTCGTGTGGATGAGCCACCTCCGAAGGCGCGCTTCGCCTGGGAACTTGGCCGTGCGCTGACACTAGATGATGCCGGCTTCGGGAACATCGATGCTACGGCCATGCCGAGCATCGTCCCCCCCACCTTAGGGGCCTTCGCGCTACCGCCCCCGGAGCCCATGCGATATTTCTTTGGCGGCGCGAAAACGCCGGCCATCGAGTCCATCGTACCGGGAGAGAACCGGAAACTCATTCGCCGGCCGTCCGATCTGCGCGGGTCCAATAGCTGACTTCACCGCCGATGGACGATGCCAGCACCCGCCGACTTTCCCAAAGGAGCGACCTCAACTCCCCGCATGTATCGATGAAGGGACCGGCGATCCGCGCGATATCGAGGGAGCTCTCGGGCATGTTCGCGGCGTTCATCGCATGCACGGCCTGGTTGATGTTTCGCCCGATCGCCAGAATCTGCTTGCGGACTTTACCAATCTCGCGCTGGGTGGTGGGCGCGAGACGGAGCAAGGCCGCCTTGTCCCAGAGCTGCCACCGAAGCGTCCGCTTGATCCACTCGTTTCGGGTGAGATGCATCGGGGCTGCGACGGTGTCGATCGCCTCGATCTCGCTTCGGTTAAGGCGGACAGTCACGCGGATATAGTCGTCCGGGTGCCCCCTGCCCTGCACTGGCATGACCGGTGCATCTTCGGTCTCGGGAGCGACTGCCGCAATCGTCAACGCCTTCGTGATCCAGCTACTACGCGTTTGACCGTTGGCAGCGGCGATCCGATCGATCTCCGTTGTCAGGTCATCACTAAGCCGCACCGTTACCTTCATCTCTCAAGCCCCGAGCAGCGGAACCTCATCAGCCAATGTCCGACATTGGCGCCATGAGGCATATCCTGCCATCCCTCCTAAATGATCTATCCTCACTAAAACAAACATGCATATGGAGTGAATTCATTCCAAACGCGGAGTGGGTAGACGCTGTTATTCAGGTCGCGTCGATAACATCAGAGTCGGGGATACATGGCCGACGACAACAGCGCACGGCTCGTCAACAGCGCCACCGACCATTCTACAATTTCCACTGTTTCGATTGAGCCGGCATTCTGGTACTCGATGGCGGTTCTATTCATGGTCGGCATCTACGAAATGCCGGTCAACACAAAGGTTGCTCCATGGCTCGTACGCCCACAAAGCCCGACGATCTCGACGCCATCAATGCACGCCGCGAGGCGCTTCTCGCCGAACTCGCCCAGGTCGACGAACAAGCGAGAGTCGCGAAGGAAGCGGCACGGGATGCAGGTCGGCCTATCCTTCTGGCCGCGCTCGATCGCGTGAAGATCGCGCGCATGGAGAAGGCAGAGGCGAGGATCATCGCGAACACGATCGGCCGGCTTGGAGGGAAAGCCGTTGCCGAGCACCTCGGCGCATTGCCGGACAGCTGACCCCCTCGGGATACGCAACGACACAGCGCTTCACGATCATGGAAACCGGGGGACGCCGCGCATGTTTGTCCCCTGCCCTCGCCCCATCGTCACACCCGGCAGGCGTCGATGACCGAGGCGTTCGAAGCGATCGGAACAGCGCCACGCGCTGCCCCCGTCACGGAATGCCGAAATCCTCCGCAAGCCCGAGCGCCGTCAGGCGTCCATGGTCATCCAGTCGCACGATCTCGTAGTCGTCGGACCTCCAGGCATAGTGACCGCACCAGATCTCGTCGAGTTCAGCCCAGCTTCCCTCCGGCCAGATCGCGATGTCGTCGAACCGGTAAGGCTGTGCGTCCTTCATATTGTGCACCCCGTCTTCATGCGCGGACCCATTTCCGCCGACGCAGGAAAAGGGTGGCGCGATCGGGTCCGTCACCGAGGAACCGAGGGGAACCCGCTCGCGGGTTGATGGGCCCATGAGGCGTCGAAGGGCGCGAAATGGCCGGGCGGGATGAGGAAGTCATGGACGCTCAGGCCATCGATCGCCACCACGCGATCCGCTCGTCCCGCGTCGCGCTTGCGAGCTTGAGCAGCAGATCGCCATGACACGGCAACGGCGCGCAGTAGCAGACCAGATAGCGGCCGCGGAGCTCGTCCAGAGCGCGGAGGAGATGGTGTTGCGATTGCAGCCAGCGCTCGTATTTTGCGATCACGATTGCCCGATCGCCGTCCGGACCGATCCGGAACGGGTTGCCCCACTTCGACCTGCGACCGATGTAGACGGCGCTGGTGTTGCCGGACGTCAGGCGCTTGTTGAGAACCTTGCACATGCCGCTTCCTCGTCCGCCATCGCGGCGGCACGCGGCCTGATCGGCACTGCCGGACGGCCGGCGGTCACCGAAGGGAAACGGGCCCAGCCTGTTGACGGCCGGTCAGGCGGTGCCAGGACAGCGTGCGCCTCGCTGTGGCGGATCGGAGCGCGGCGCCCGGCCGAAATGCCGGACATAAAACGCCCGCTCCGATCCATGCCGGAGCGGGCCAAGGGCAAAGCAGATCAAGGGGCCACGATCTCGCTGTGGTTCGCCAGCTCGATGACGAAGCCGTGACGACCTACGCGATAGTCGCTGGCGGGTACGAGAAAATGCCGACGGCGGCCTTCACGCCGGTCACCGCCGAGCGACGCCGTGGTCTCGACCATGTCCGGATGCCGGTTGGAGCGGACGGCCGCGATCACGACCCAGTCGGCGACATGCTCGCGATCGAACCGCTCGCGGTCACGCGCGAGCGACTCTTCCGGCATCAGCAAGCGACCGTGAACCGCCTCCCACGCTTCGGGATACCAATCGCGCAGGGTTCGGTCCGCCAACGCCCGTTCCCGGTCGGTGAAAAGCGCCGGATAGCCGGCCGCGACCTTGGCCCATTCACCATCCTCCTCGTACCAGCCACCGGCGACACGCAGCGCAGGATGCAGCGCGGCCGACCATTCACCGATCGGAGCGGTCGCACGTTGCCGGACGTTGGCGGCGCGCGCTACCGTTCGTTTCGTCGCCCGGACTTGTGAACGCGAATGGAGCAGGCAGCTCCGCGATCCGGGCTGGCTGCAGTCCCGAGAGGTTGCCCCCCGGCGTGCACGATAGTTGACCGGGCATACCAGGAATGCGCTTGCGCAAGCCCCGGGATTCGGTTGCCCGCTACAAGGTTCGATCGGTCGACTGACGCCCTGCTTCGTCGATCAGCTTCTGGACCCGCCCGATCGGGGTGTCATCGATGGGGCGGATCGTCTCACCGCACCCCGGGCAATCGATCGTCCGCGCGAGGCGCAGGGTCTTGTAGGCAATGTTCAGCGCGCGACCGCATAACGGGCATTCGGTTTGTGCCGCGATGTCGTCCAGTTCGTGCGCCATGACAGGGATCATAGCCTGCGGAGGCGTCTTCGTAAGTCAGCAATGACGGTCCGCGATCCCGCCAGTCTGCCTTGAGGAGCATGAGGCCCATTGCCGCCGAGATTACGGCTGTGGGCAATGGATAACGTCTGATCTCCCTCTCCCGTCGGTGTTGCGGCGCGCAGCGGGCCGGAGCGGGTTCGATGCCCGCTTCGGCCCCTTTCCTTTGGCGCAGTACGATGGTCGGATGGGGGCTTGCCGGCCCCCTGGAAGCGTCATCCGAAGGGATCGTACTCGTTGACGACCATGAGCGAGCTGTCGTGATCGTCTGCGGTGATGACGCTGTACTGGGTGCCTACGGCGATGACCATGGTGACGACCATGAGGTTGCGGGCCAGGCTGAGAGCGGAGTTGCGGGCGATCCGGATATCGTTGAACATGTGCGAGGCTCCTGTGAAGCCGGCGGGGTTCATCCCCGCTCGACAGGCGCCCGACAGGACGGAGAAGGGCCGCGATCACTTTTTTCCGCGCGCGGAAAAAAGCCGTAGCGAAGCGCCCGGACCCTTCACGGGTTGATCGTACAAGGCCCCGAGCCGGCCCAAGGATTGCGCCTCAAGAGCGGGGTGAAGCGTGCCGGTGGGAGCCTCGCTGCGAAGGCGCCGGATCGCCCATGCCGCCCACCGTCCCGACGAAGTGGCGGTTCCCCTTGCCCAGGCTCCCCTCTGCGTCTCTCAGCCAGCGGCCGGATCAATGTGATGATGGAAGCGGACCTGCGGACTCTTTGGGTGGAAAGATGTCGCCGCTTTTCGGAAACCTGTTTCCTGCGCGCGCAGCGCGCCCGTCAGTTGATCGTTACCCGAATGGGCCGAGACCGCCCGCGGGCTCGGTGGAGCGCAAGCGGAATAGAGCGACGGTCCCGGCGCAGCCGGGAGACGCCCCTGACATGACATTGGCGACTAGGACAACCAGCCCCGATCGGGCACCCCGGTCAATGTTCGATCTGGCGGTCCGCATAAGCGGGATGAGAGAAGGGTCGATCGGGATACGACGCCGATCGAGCGGGATCGCGCGCGGCGGTACGGCAGTGATCCCCCAGTGCGGGTAGACGCGCTATGACCGTCCGCTGTGGCTCCCCTGCGAGCACAGGGCTGATGGCATATTTAGGAGCCCCATCGCACTATGCAGGCATGGGGTCTGCGCGTTCCAGGTAGGCGTCCAGATCGTCGGGATAGTGCCGATTCAGCCACTCACACGCCGTGGCGCGCAATCGCGCGTCGTTGCTAACCAGCTGGCCATAGAGTTCGACCAGCTGGAAGGTCGTCTGCCGGGGCATGAGCCGATGGGATTGCCGATGATATTCGAGCATCGTCCGATAACGCTGGCCGCCCGAAACAGCTTCCGCGATGATCGATCGACAGTAGCCGCGGATATCGTCGCGATTGGCGTCATTGGCTACCGCCTCCATCGCGTCGACATCATAGTGCCACGGGTTCACGGCGAAGTCGTTCCGCCACAGGTCGAGGTAGCCGGACGAACGGAAAAGGGCGGCGATGCCGAGGTCCCATTCGGGATGCTCGCGAACGACCTGGTCGAGATCGCCGAAATGCTCGACGCCGGGTGAAAGGCGTCGCACACCTTCGAGGATTTCGTTCTGCGCCGCATGCGTCATGGCGATCGGATCGGGACGGCTACGCCAGGCGGCAAGCTCGGCATCGCTGACGGTTTCGGTGATGTCGTGCAACTCGACGACGAGCGGGCTGAGTCCCAGCTCTTCGGGCGTGCAATAATCCTCGTCCTCGACCAGATTGACGCCGGCATGGGCGTAGGCGCGGGCAACCAGTCGTGAGCAGAACTGGCGTCGTCCGCGAGGCTTCCGCCCTGCGACGACCGAACGCACTGCTTCGGGCGCCGAGTAACGCGTGCCGATCTCGGACCGGGCGAAATTGACGACCTGATCGAGCCGGGCTTTGTCGAGAGGCTCGCGCAGCCGGAAGGCGTAGACCTGCTCCAGCGGCTTGAAGAGTTCGCGCTGCACGTTGCGGGCCTGGACGCCATCCCCGGTCGAATCGATCACCGAACCGTTCCCGACGCAGATCATGGCGTGCGAGACGATCGCGCACGTCGTTGTCCGGATACCCTTTCCTGCCGCCGTCTTGCTGGCGGTGAGCACGATATCGCCCGGTATGAGGGCATCGACCTTGATCCGCTTCATCTGGAACCCGCGCCTTCGTTTGTTCTCAACGATATAGGGAGGGATGCACGGCGCTTGAAGGTTGGACCGGGCACGACATTCGCTTCGATCAGCGCGGCCCGCGCTTCATTCCTTAGCGCGACATTCCGAACGGAGGATAGCACCGCCAGGCTGCACCGATGACGCATCGGCTGCGAACCCTCGTCGATCACGAACTGGCGGCAGATGAAAATTACAGCCCGAAGGCGGGCGCGACCTCGTCGTTCCAGATAGTGATAGCCGGCCGTCCCTTGCCGCTGCCGGCGTTGACCATTTCCAGCGGCTCGTTGGTCTGGCGGATGGCGATCGGGACGTAACGCACGCTCAGCTGACCCAGCAGGATCTCGCGCGCGGGGAACCGACCGCCGAACGCCGCGAGACGCGGCTCGAGCCGGTGATGGAGGTTCGGGTCGAGCCGACGCTCGGCTTCGGCGTGGATCGCGCGCACGTCGGCGCTGACGCAATCGTCGACACCGGGGCGCACGATCGGTGCGGTCGCGGCATCGCCCAGTACCACGGGCGGCACGAACCCGGCCATCGGTGTGCCGGCCCAGTGCTGCAGCGCCAGCGAGGCGTCGACGATGAAGAAGGGCGGCGCACACACCCAGGCGTGACCCAGCACGGCATCGGGATGATCCCTGACATCGATCGTGTGCAGGCAACGGCGCAGGTCGAGATGGGGAACGTCGAGGTTCGCCGAGCCGATGACGCCGAAGCTCCAGACGCCCAGTCGATCGAGCATCCGCGTGAGCATGCTGAACGCGGTCATGCAGCCGCCCTGCATGTCGTCGGCAGTGAGGGCCGCCGCGACCAGCGATGCGAGTTTGGGCACCGTGGCCCGGACGTGCGCCTCATAGACGGCGTCGACCGGACGCGTGGCGACCCATTCGGCGTATTTCTCGAGATAGCTGCCGTCGCGCTGCTCCTGCGCCAGAAAGGCGGCCTGATCGTAGAAGCCGAACGCGGTCGGATCGACGCCGGCGGCCACGAACCCGGCGGTCAGCCGGTCATGGGCGCCGGCTGCCCGGATCTTGCGGTCTCTGGCTTCTCCCATCATCCCCATCCTGTCATGTGTTCAGGCGAACATCGCACCGGCGTGGCGATGGGCCAGAGCGTCGGAGACGACGATCCCGCCGATCCATTTGCCGTTGGCGTCCTGGTACCGGTACTGCATCGCCTTCAGCGCCGGTCCGAAGCGCTGGCGCAGCGCCGCGGCCGTCGGCTGCACATGCACATTGGCGACGTGACCGGTGCAATAGGCTTCGGCCGCGATCGGGTAGAGCAGCGCCGAGCAGAGAATGTCGCAGATCTGGATCCCGGCGTGGTTCTCGCTGTGACCAAAGGTCGGAAGCTCGGCGATCCGGCTGTAGACGGTCGAGGACGCGCGAAACTTCTGGGTGAAGATCGAATGCGCGACATTGGCGTTTTTCCAGGGATCACGGCTGTCGGCGATGCAGACGCCGAGATCGTCCTGGACAGTCAGATAGGACTCGAAATAGGTGTAGAGGCCCTGGATCGAGGATGTGTAGACCGACCGGCCGTCGAACGGTTGGGCAAGGCCCTTGATCCAGATACGGGCGAGCAGCTTGACGTCGTGATGAGCCAGCATCGCCATGAGATGGTCGAGAAAGCCGGTCGCCTGCCGACGTTGATTGCGCCCCTGGCGCGTCGCGGCGCGGCGCAGATCGGCACCCTTGATCTCGGGCAGGATACGGTCGAGGTGGTTGTTGGACGGGTAGTTGAGGCCGGGGAACCAGTGCCGTTTGAGATTGAGGAAATCCTGCGTAATCGCCTCGAGCCGCGCGACGTCGACGATCAGCGCGCCGAGTACCAGAACGGGCTGGTCGTTGGGGGCCGGAACGGCGGGAAGCGCACCGAGATCACCTGACTCGTCGACATACAGAATTCTCAAACCGACGAACCCCAGAAACAGCTATGGCCGCCCGAGGGCGGCCATAGGATTTGCTGCCCGGCAAGCCGGGACAGCGCTTAGCGTTGCTGTAACGGTATATCTCGTGAACCATCCCATTTGTCAAGATAGTGGCTTTCTCGTGTGCTTTACGGTGGACGACATGGTTGACCTCGATGCTGACGATGTCGGTGTTCTTGGTGACAATGACGATACCGGACGTCCGAACCCTCATGGCCCGGCAGATGAGATAATCCGCATATCGGATCATCGTTACGCACAACTAAGCTGTCACCCTTGGTTGGCCTTCGCGGCCGAGGAAACCCGGGAGCCGAAGCACCCGGGCCGTGTCGTCGGGATCAGAACGGGACGTCGTCGTCCAGATCGTCGTGGCGGCTGTCCTGCTGCTGCTGGCGGGATTGACCGTAGGAGAGGAAGGTCACCTCGTCGGCGATGATCTCGACGCCGAAGCGCTCGATATCCTGCTGGTCGGTCCAGCGGGTGTAGTGGATGCGACCGCGCACCATCACCTTCTGTCCCTTTTCGACATATTCGGCGACCGTCCTGGCGATGCCGTTGAAGCAGGTGATCCGGTGCCATTCGGTGTCCTCGATCCGGCGGCCGTCGCGACCTTTCTGAACCCGGCCCTCGCTGTCACGCTTCGGACGCGAGGTCGCGAGGCTGAAGCTGGTGATCGTGGTGCCGCCCTGGGTGTTGCGGGTCTCGGGGGTAGCGCCGACGTTGCCGGCGAGGATGACGAGGTTCTGCATTTCGAGGTTCCTTTTGTCCTGCCTGAGGGTTCTTTCCCTCGACTGAACACCGTCGAAGACGGCCAGGACGGCGGCTCCACCGGAAGCGCGAAGACGCGAAGGGGAACCCCGTGTCGGAGGAGTGGTGCGGGCAGCCGCGAAGCGGCAACTCGGTCCGTACGACAAGCGGGTTGGAGCCGACGGACGGCCGGCTTAGGTCGTTCAGCAAAGAGAGGGGATGAACCCCGGCACCGGACAGCGATGAACCCGAAATCCAGACCCACCCCCATCCGCTGTTCGCCGTGGCTTCACCCGTCCGGCCTGCACCGCACGCAGTTCCAGACACGCTTGAGCGCGATCTGTGATTGATGCCCCGTCAAGGGTCGCTCCCAAGGCGCGCGGCGCGGCGCGGAACGTGGACCTGGGCGGTAGTCGTTCCCGCCGCGGTGTTGCGAGGTTCATCGGGCCGAACGGGTGAGTGGTCCGCATCCGAACCGCATCGTGTCGCACCGGCGACCGTGTTGGAAGCTGGCACCGACTTGCCCGGGGGCCCCTGCCCTCCCCGGCAAGGTCCTTCGCGAGGGTGGACCTATGATTTGGTAGGCCCTGCCCCTGTCTCGACCACGCACAGCGCTTCTTCGTGATAGCCCGGTACACGACTTCGCCTGTCGCCGGGATGATGACGCGGGAGTTCTGTCAGTCTGGTTTCTTCCCCGCGCCTGCGGACGTGGCCGTAACCTATCGCTCGGCGCTTGTCTGTCGCTGCTCCTCCGCTTCGGCGAAATCGAGCAGCTTCGTCATCGCGTCGCCCTTGGAAAGACGGTGACGATACGCGAAATCCTCGAAGCGCTGTCGATCCTCGGGTCGCGCGCGGACGTGAATGGCGTCCGTGAATGTTGCTCGCCGAATGCGAGGAGCGGGGCGTTCCGGTTCGGTTTGGACTGGCTTCTCGGAGCGGAAACCGAGTCCCTCCCCTGCCATTTTGGCGACCGCGAGTTGCTCCGGCGTCGGCACCGGGATTTCGTCGACGTCCGCGAAGCTTGTGATGCTCCTGCGAGAAGAGGGGGCGGGCTTGTCGGTCATGCCGGCACCCCTTCCTTGAGCATTGCAACGACGTCGCTGGTGAACGCCTTCGCGTTCTGCCGCGCTGTATCGAGCGATCCCACGTCGGCGGCTGTCATGTCCGCGAGGGTTCCGCCCATGCTGAACAGGCCGCGAAATGCACCCCGCTCTGCAAGCGCGGTCGCGATCATCGGGATGCCTGCGCCCTCGAGATTTGCGACGACAGCCTTCAGGTCCCGTGGCCAGAGGCGGATTGACGCTGGCGCGCGCGTCAGGACCGCAGCGTAAGGCAAAGGCCTCTGCCGGGCGGTCCCCGCGTTGCGGACGACCTTGAAGGCACGAGCAGCTTCCACTGCGTCGAGTTCGGAACCCTGGATCGGAACCAGTGCCAGGTTCGACATCATCAGTGCGTTCGTCGCGCGCGCGCTCGCCTTTCCCTCGAGATCGACAATAACGTAATCGGCACGTTTCCGAGCGGCGTCGATGGTCCCGATGATCTCATCCTCGTCGATTTCAGCGATAACCTCGATATTGCCCGGCTTGCCTTCCTTGCCTGCCCAGCGGGCTAGCGGGAAGTTGGGGTCCGCGTCGATCATGACGACGGTTCTTCCACCTGCGGCCAGTTCAGTAGCAAGGATCAGGGCGGTGGTGGTCTTGCCGACCCCGCCCTTCGGGGAAAGCATCGTGATTACGGGCATTGGCGAGCTCCGTCGAACGCCTGCATGGCGAATGTGAACATGTGGGACATATGATACACTCTACACTTGCCCTCTCTGTTCCACAAGCTCCCTTGCAACACATGCTCACACCGCGAGCATGCGCGCTTTAGACACATGTTCACAAATCGCCTGCCGACTGCGTGAGCATGTAGCGCATGTGACACATCCTCACCCCCTCACATCTGCCTATAGGAGCGACGCGTCAGTTCCACATATCCTCGCTCCGTTTGAAAGTCGGCGTTGCACATGCGAGAGTGTGGCTCCCACACGATTGTTGACGTCAAAAGTGAGCATGCTCACCGCGGGTATATGTTCACTTGTGAAACCTGCTCACCGTGACCCCATGTGAACATGTAGGCGTTGCCCGTTTGTGGAGCGAGTACACATCGGGAACTTGCTCACGCTGGACACGTGCTCCGGCGCTCACAAGCGCTTCTCCTGAGCATCTTCAGTAGCGGCGCTTCGCACTTGTTCACAAAAGTCACCTGTTCACCGCGTGAGCATGTCTGGCATGTGGCGCATGCTCACTCTTATATCCGCCTATAGAAGCGATGCGTCAGTTCCACACATCCTCGCCCCGTTTGAGAGTCGGCGTTGCACATACGAGAGCCTGGCTCCCATACGATTGATGCCGTCAAAGGTGAGCATGCTCACATCGGTTACATATTCACTCGCGTAACCTGCTCACTCCGGCCACATGTGAACATGTAGGCGTTGCTCACCCATGGATCGATTCCGCATCGGGAACGTGCTCACGCTGGACATGTGGTCCGGCGCTCACAAGCGCTTCCCCTGAGCATCTCCGCAGTAGCGGCAATTCGCATTTCTCGTCTGTGAACAATCTAAACGCCTGCCGTCGAAGGAGTGGCCAGTCATCTCCTCGAGCCGATCGGCAGTACACATGAACCCCGACCATTCCAGTATGTCAGCGCAAATTACCCTCTGGAGACGGCCAAACCATTCTCACGGAGGATATCCAACGGGAACGGGGTCGTTCGCCCTAACTCAAGCCTGGATAGTTGGAGAAGACCTCGCTTCTGAATGCGGACCGTCGTCGCTCTCGTGGAGAGCCCCCAGTTCGCCTTTCAGGCCTGATCACAGAAAGATGCCCTTCGGCAAGGCAGGGAAGTGCCTTTGCTCGGCTAGTCTTTGATAGGCATTAGCAATATTGCTTGGAAGTACACGAATGTCACGAACGATGCGAAAGGTAGATCATTTACGGTAAATCACGTAATAATGCTCGGACACCGTGGTCGGCGTTGACGTAATCACGCTCAAAAGTCGCTATGCCATCATTTAAATAGACAGTGTTATAGGCATAATCAGCCAAAACTTACTAGATAATCGTAGCTATCATATAAGGAAATTTGACGTCATATTATCAAAAAAGCTAAGGCAGGCGTCTGGCGGGGGATGGGCAGGCGCTTGAAGAAGACGGTTTTCTGGTCGTGGCAAAGCGATCTCGATGGTCGCGTGACACGGGAACTGGTTCGCTCGGCGCTCGACCAAGCGATCGGCATGATCGCGGCGGACCTCGACGAGGCGGATCGCCCCAGCCTGACCTCGGACACGCAAGGCGTCGCCGGTTCGCCCGACATCGTCGCGACGATCCTGCGAAAGATCGACGAGGCGGCGGTGTTCGTGGGCGACGTCACGCCTATCGCGGTCTCGGCCGAAGGAAAGGCGTGCGCCAATCCGAATGTGCTGATCGAACTCGGCTACGCTCACCGGGCGATGGGCGAGAACCGGGTGCTGCAGGTTTGGAATACGGCATTCGACGGTGCGACGCTCGACAAGCTGCCGTTCGACATGCGCGGGCGGCGCGGTCCCATCGCATTCCATTTGGCCGTCGGTGCCGATCGCGAAGAGCTTCGCCGCGTGCGTGCGGACCTCGCCAAGCGTCTGGCGGAGTATCTGAAACTTACGCTCGATCAGCTGCCGGCGCCATCGCCCGAGGCGGTCCATTGGCAGCCGCATTTCCCAGGGGACGCCGATTTGTGGTTTGATCGCGATGCCGATCAGATCGTCACCAGCCGGAGCGGGAGCAGGAGGGTCCGCTGGATGCAGCATTTCCCAGGCTATGCACGCATCATCCCGTCGAAATGGTCGCCGAAGCCGGGTGCCAGGCAGGCGCTTACCGAGCATATGGGCCATCCCGCGCTGGTCGCGCGGGCCAATGCGTTTAACTGCGGGATGAGCCAGGGCGGTGTGATGGTCTATTGGCCCAGATCGCCGGATGACGACGTCGACCCCACGCTTGCCATTACCCAGTGGTTCGAGAAAACCGGCGAAATCTGGGGCGTCGCCGGCGGCTTCCTGTTCGAGCGGGAAGGGGACCGGATCACGCTCGCCACGGGGTACTTTTTCAAGCCGTGGTTGCACTTCCTGGAAACCAATTGTGCGTTGGCGCTCGCGCATGGCGGCTCGCTGCCGATCCACGTCCGTCTCGGGGTCAGCAATCTTACCGGTAGCTGGTGGCCGCAGGGTCCGTTCAGCTTTCCCGACGAGGGATATGCGGCGGTCGAGAAGGCTTATGAATATGCCGGGACGCTTACATCCATCGCGCCAGAGGCTGTGCGGGCCCTTGCGGTCGACGCATTCAATGGGCTCGCTGTCGTGTACGGTCAGGAGCCTTACACGCTCGAAGAGATATTCGAGATGGCGAGGCGCTAGACATGGTTGAGGATCAAACCCGCGGGCTTAATCAGGATCTGTTCGCCAGCGGTGAGGATCTGGCAGGTATCATGGACGCGCTGCGATGGAAATCACCATGGATGCCGCTCGCCTATGACCGCGACCTAGCGGCTGCATCCAGGGCGGTGGGTCGACTGGTGAGGAGGATGGGATGACGGCGCCCGGGATCGATTCCTGTTCGCTGGTGCCTCTCTATATCGAAGCATTCTTCGGCGACACATTGCTCGGCGGGGCAACCGCCTTTCCGTGGTTCCGGTTCGATGGACGTCTTGCGCTGGTGACGAACTGGCACGTGGTGTCGGGCCGCAACAACGAAACCAACCAGGTGACGCACAAGCTGGGCGGCATCCCGGATCATCTGCGTGTGCATGTGCCGTTCAAGGACCGCGCCAAGCCGCCAATGATCGTCCGGGTGCCGACTGTCGACGCGGATCAGAAGCCGCTCTGGGTCGAGCATCCCGAATATGGCCGGCAAATCGATATAGCCGCTTTGGATATCGAGCTGCCGCCGCCTGGCGAGGTGGCGGTGCTGCCGATGAACGCCATCGCCACGGTTCCACTCAAGCAGCGCGTCGGAATGCCGGTCTTCATCCTCGGCTATCCCTTTGGGCGTCAATGTCTCGGCATGCCGGTGTGGAAGCAGGCGACCTTTGCGAGTGAGCCCTATTTCGCGGCGAGCGCGCACCAGCGATACCTGATCGTGGACACAGCCTCCCGCCCGGGGATGTCGGGATCACCCGTCATTCAACGCGCGCACGGCCAGTTCGAAGTGGAAGAGGGTTCCGCGCGGGTGATGAATGGCGACGGCGCCTGCAATTTCATCGGAATCTACTCCGGTCGTTTCCACACGAACGATCCCTCGGATGCGCAGCTCGGACGGGTGTGGCCCGCTGTCTTCGTACGGGAGGTGGTGGCGGCGGCCGAAGCACAGGCGAGATCGTGCGGTGGCTGAGGAATTGTCGGTTCGAAGTCTGGAGGCTGCATTCGCTGCGCTCCGTCTTGTCCTGCCAACCGCGCAGTCCGCAGCACCGAAGCAGTTCTACCCCCTTGCCGATCTGAAGACCGCTTTCGGCGCGCTTAGACGGCCTCTTTCTGTCGCAAGGGAGCGAGGTGGCCTGATTAATTTCTGGGCGCTCGCAGGCATCGGACAGGACGAAGTGCGCAATGCCGCCGCCCTGTCTGGCCTCTGGATGGTGGAATTCGGCGGGGACGCATCTCGGGCCTTCCTTGGCAGCTATCTCTCGAGAGCCCTTCCCGGGGTGGACTGGTGCGAGGAACTCGCGCGAGGGTATCGCGTCGAAACGGAAGTCTGTCCGTTGGGCGACATCGCTGATCGCGTCGATCTGATCGTTGAAACGGCGGCCTATCTGATCGGTGTCGAAGTCAAGATCCGGGCTGGCCTAGGCCGCGAGCAGCTCGAGCGATATATCGCGTCGATCCATCGCCGGGCAGAACTACAGGGGCTGACGCCTCGTATATTGCTGCTGGCGCCCTTCGAAACCCGACTGGCGACTGTATCGTCGACGACATGGCACGATGTTGCTCGCGCCGCCCGCGCTGTCGCCAGTGGGCCCGCCGGCAAGAGGTCGTTCGTTCAGCATGTTATCGATAGTTTCGCTGAGCATGTTTGCACGTTCTAGGAGCAGTGTTGTTATGTCCGATCCCAACGTCGGCACCGTGATCGTCAATCATATCGATGAGCTCGAAGCGGCTTTTCGCTATGCCCACACAACCATGCAGCCGATGCTGGAAAAGGCGGCTGCGAGCGTGATCGACGATAAGCGGCACGAGCTTGGCTGGGCAGGGGCCGCACCTGCCGATTTCGACAAGGCTCAGTGGCTTGCGCCCGAAGATTGGCGGATGGGCGGTACGTCGGAGGAAGACGAGTTTTATTTGTCGTTCTCGCTTCAAACCACTCCTTGTATCGATGGACATGAGCCAGAGACGTGGCTCGGCGCGATTGCAGGGTTCGCCGGCGCCGCGATCAGACTGTCGGCGACCACCGACGCGCTGGGTAAAAGGGAATGGAAGGCATTTTTGAAGACCCAGAAACCGTTGCTCGATGATCTTGTCTCGCGAGGCTTCCTGTACGACCCGAGGGTCGGAGATGTTGCCCTGACGGTGCCGATCAATCGGCAGCGCCTCGCGGTTGGTTTCGAGGAAGACACGCTCGACGCGGCACTCGAGCCGTTGGCGCGCGCGATCGATCGCGTCGATGCGGCGAGGCCGACGCTCGATCAACTGGTCGGAGCGATCAAGCGATGGGTTGAAAAATAACGGTTAGTCACAGGCTCTGCGATATCCGGTCTCAACGATGATCATCGACTATGATGATCCCACGCATTGGCCGCCGACCATCTCCGCGTTCTTGGAAGAGCATCATGTCTTCTTCGCAGACTGGTTCGGTGATCAGACCCTCGCGACGGGTCCACGATATGACGCGCTTATCTGGCAGCTTTCCGCCCTTCTGCGACCACACGAGATCCTCGCTTGGCATTGTACTCGGCTGCGGGAGCCGGAGGCGGCCATGATCCTGAAAGCGGGCATGGAACTACCTAGCGTTGACACGCTGACGAAGCGGATCAACGCGGCGCTGGCGGATGGCGCCTTCGGACCCGAAATTGCCGAGAGCTTCCGTCTGCGACATCAGGCGGACAGTCTCACTCGCGCTGGACGCATCTGGTTTCTTTTCACACGTCCCCGAAACGACGATGGCGTTCAGGACTTTTTCCGCTTCTGGGGTGGTGAAAGTCTCTATGCGGCGATCGACCGCGACCCGATACTGGGACCTGTCCTTCGTTCTGTGGGAACCCCGTCGATCGTCGAAGCCGCGATACCAATGACGTACTTTCAAGACAGCCTTGGGTATGAGACTGATATCGCTCGGCAATACTGCCCATGGCGGGCTGGTCGTTCTGCCGAGGGCGTTCCGCATGACCGCGCGGTTGCTCCGATCCCGCCCGAATGCATTCGCAGGATCATCGCATTTTTACGCTCCGGAATTCACCGATCTGACTGGCTGCGACAGCTATTCGAAGCCGCTTTCCCCTGATTCCTGACCGATATGCGACGTTACGGCGTGGCGGTCATGCTATGCGACAGCGCATGTCAGATTTGATCGACCGCGACTGGGCGCAAGACGGATTTGGTATCGTACCTGTAGCTTTGGGTCGGGCGGTAAAGTTCATGCCAACAGACCTGAGTTTTGCTTTGGCCGGCAGTGCCCGAATGTTCTAAATCGGCGTAATGGACTTCATCAACCTCAACCGCCGGTTCCGCTTGATCGACGCAGAGAAGCCGTTCGAGCTCACCGACTGGGAAGCCTTCGGATTTGATCGGGGCTTGGACTGGCCTGCCTTGCTAAAACGGCCGCGGGTGATCGTCCTCGCTGAAGCGTCGGCCGGCAAGACTGCCGAGTTCAAGGGCCAACGCGATCTGCTGCGCGCCGAAGGCGAACCGGCCTTCTACCTCACCGTCGAGACGCTCGCCAGCTCGGGCCTCGACCGCTCGCTGTCGCGCGACGACGCAACGCTGTTCGCCGATTGGCGTCGCTCGGCGGCGACCGGCTGGTTCTTCCTCGATTCGGTCGACGAAGCGAGGATCAACAACAAGGACATCGAAACCGCGCTGAACGCCTTCGCCCGTGATCTGGGGCTTGCCTACGACCGGGCGCGCGTCCTGCTCTCGTGTCGCGGCAGCGTCTGGACGGGCGAGGAGGATCTCGCGCTGGTTCGCCGGACGCTGCGGCCGGAAGCGCCCCGCCTTCCATCGACACCGGTCGACCGCGACGCCGCGCTCTTCGCCTCGTCCCGTACCGCCACAACCGAGACGAAGGTCGAGGAAGAGCCGCGGGAGACGCTGCCCGACTTCACCGTCGTCGGCCTGACCAAGCTCACCGCCGCCCAGCGGCTAAGCTATCTCACCGCCGCCGGGATAGCGGATCCCGAGAGCTTCGAAGCGGCGCTCGTCGCGCACAACCTCGTACAGTTCGCTGAACGGCCCGGCGACCTCGGCACGCTGGTGCGGTATTGGGCGAAATCGCGCCGCTTCGACGGGCTTGCGGAGATGACCGAGCTCGGCATCACCGAGCGGCTTACCGAATTGAGCAAGACGCGCCGCGATCTGTCGTCGCTCTCGCCCGACGCGATCCGCGCTGGCGCCGAGCGCATCGCCGCGGCGATGACGCTGTCGCGAACGATGAACCTATTGTTGGCGGAACGACGCGCCGACGCTGCCGATGGGCTCGACCCCTATCGGTTGCTCAGCGACTGGCGCGAGAGCGAGGTCGACGCGCTGCTCCAGCGCGGCCTCTTCGTGCCATCGACTTACGGCTTAGTGCGCTTTTTCCACCGTTCGGCGCAGGAATATCTCGCGGCATGCTGGTTCCGGCGCCTTGGCGATGCGCTGACCGACAGCGAGCTAAGGCGCCTCTTCTTCAACGATCCCTTTGGGGTCCGAACCGTGCCGCCGTCACTGCGCGCGGTCGCCGGCTGGCTTGCGCTCTGGAAGCCGAACCTCCGCCGCGAGTTGCTGGTACGCGAGCCGCTAATCCTCATCCAGAACGGCGATCCGCGCGAACTGTCGCTGGCGGAAAAGGAGCAGCTACTCGCAGTCTATGCCGCGCGTCAGGCTGCCGGTGATCTCGCTTACGCCCGGCTCGACCATCATTCGCTCTGGCTGTTCGCGCAGCCCGAGCTCGGGACCGCGATCAACGCCGCCGTCGCGGCAAATCCGCGGCAGGATTTCCGCTTCGAGATGCTTCGCCTTGTCGAGCAGGGTGGCATCCGCGCTTGCCTCGAACTCGCGCGCGCCGGCGCGCTGGAGCCGGTCACGCGGCCGTACCACCGCATCGTCGCGACACGCATCCTGCTCGCCTTCGATGATCGGGCCGGGCTCAAGCAGGCCGCTGAGGATCTACTGATGGCGCCCGAGACCTTTGGCCCTGAGCTTGCCCCGTCGTTAACGGTTACTTTGTTCCCGGAGGCGCTGTCGGTCGACGATGTGCTCACCATTATTCGCGAGAGCCGGCCGGGACGTGAATTCCACAATGACGGCTTCTCGGACGAACTCGCCATTCTCTTCCATGCCTGCCGCTCTACCGCCGAGCGACGCCAGCTCGTCGCCGGCATCGCCGCACTCGCCTTCGATCCACCGCTCGAGGACTGGCCCTATGTGTCGAAACGACACCGCCAGCTCGTCAAGCATCTCGGCGGTTTCGCCCGGGCTGCCATCCTCGATGCCGACACCCACAGCTATGGCGAGGAACTCGAAACGCTGCTGATGGCGATCGAGCGCGGCGGTGACAGCGACCGCCGCCGCGGCGGCGACGACCTTTACGAGCTCGTCATGGCCAGACCGGCGCTCAAGCAGCGGCTGTTCTGGGCCGACGTGCGGCGCACGATCGATGCCGACAAGGAAGGACGGGTCGTCCGTCACCTGCGGCAGATCTGGCCCGCCGAGCGGGTGTTCTGGTCGATCGACACCACCGACCGGCCGTGGCTCGAAGCCGCGCTGACCAGGGCGCCGGACGAGCGCCGCATCGCGCTCAGCGCCCTTATCGAGCTCGCGCGGGCCGACGCCGATCCGGAAGCGGCGCTGGACCGCCTGGCGACGCTGATCGGCGGGAACGACGACCTTCTACTTGCCTTGGCCGAAGAACGCCGTCCGCGGATCGAAACCGATGATGATCGGCGTTGGCGGGAGAGCAACGAAGCGCAAAAGCGCGTGAGCGTCGAGAACGAGGAAAGCCGCCGCCGTTGGCTGACCGATCTCAGAGACCGGCTGCAGGCCGATCAGCGCACGCTGACCGATCCAGAGCACCTCAAAACCAAATTCGGCTTCCGCGACCTGCTGAAATTGTCGGACTGGATGGCGGCCCTGCCCGATCGCAAGCGAAGCGGTCGGGACCGCTGGCAGTCGCTCGAGGATGCGTTCGGCCCGGACGTCGCCGCGGCCTATCGCTTCGGCATGGCGACCTTGTGGCGCGTCACCACGCCGGAACGCCCGCGTGTCCGCAAGGAGCGCCGCACCGTTAAATATGCGATCATCCTCTCGATGGGCGGGATCGAGATCGAAGCCCAGCAGGCTGGCTGGTCAGGATCACTGTCGCCGATGCTGGCCGAACGGGCCGCACGGCATGCCTGCCTTGATGACCAGGGGATCTTCGACTGGCTCGGCGACCTGTTGCGCGACCATGCCGTCACGGCACCGCTCGTGCTGGAGGAGCTTCGTCGCGAGTGGCGCGGAACGGGCCCACACCACCCGTTCCTCGAGCGCGCCGCGCATAGCTTGCCGCTGACCGGCCCGCTGGCTGCTGGCCTTCGTGAGCTGATTGCCGGTACGCGCCGCATAAGGCCCGGGCTGCTCGACGTAAGCCGGCGCATCCTCCACCGCCTCAATCTCGCACCGCCGGATCGTAGCCGGCTGATCCGGCGCTACAACATCCACCATACGACCGCGCGACGCGACAACGACTGGAACGGCGTCATCGGCACAATCGCGACCTTGTATATGCTCGATCCCGAGCACGCCGCGCGCCGGATGTTCGCGGTGATCGAGACCGAGCAAGCCCGCGGCGCATCCTCACGAGCGTGGGGGTTGCTCGCCGCGCTCTTCGGCCGGCACCGGGGACTCGCCGCCGGGTTTGACGGCCTGTCGGTCGAGACGCTGCGGCGGATCATCGCGACTGCCTATGAGGAGCGTGGCCGACCAGTCGCGGCCGACGATGACGACGACGAGGACTCCTCGTCATCGCGCGACCGCTTCGACGAGGCAGGCGGCACCGCGCTGACCGCGCTCCTCGAGCGCGACGGTCCAGACGCCCACCAGGCCATGATCGACCTTGCGCATGATCCGGTCGTGGGCGAGAGCGCCCACCGGCTTATGGAACTCGC
This sequence comes from Sphingomonas sp. 2R-10, assembly GCF_030062225.1. NCBI lineage: Bacteria > Pseudomonadati > Pseudomonadota > Alphaproteobacteria > Sphingomonadales > Sphingomonadaceae > Sphingomonas > Sphingomonas sp. 2R-10. The sequence continues at coordinate 62,839 of NZ_JASCXF010000006.1, read as the reverse complement.
CTATGAGATGGCCGAACGTCAGGCGGAGCGTTCAGCCTGGTCGCCGGACGAGGTGCGCAGCTTTGAAACCCAGCTCCTCGCACCGGTTACCTCCGGCGCCGACCTCTACAGTCTCGCGCTTGAGACGCTCGACGATATCCAGCGCTCGTTCGATCACGACGACCTGTCGGATCGAGCGGTGGTGAGAGCCGCGACGCTTGAGCACGAAGTGCAGGATTGGCTGGGCGCGGCGATCATCGGCCGCTCTGCCGGCCGGGCCCATACGGTCAAGGAAGCGCAGGTCGTCGCCGTCAAGCGGCCGGACCTGCTGCTCGCCGCAGTCGGCAGTTCCGACCAGCTTGCGATCGAGGTCAAGCACGCCGAGCGAGGCTGGACCTACAAGACCCTGCGGAAAGCGCTCGAGGTTCAGCTGGCGCGGCAGTATCTGCGCCCGCGTAATCGCCGTCACGGTGTGCTCGTCATCACCAATCACCGCGCCGCCCGCTACTGGATGAAGGACGGGCGGCGACTGTCGTTCGCGGAGGTGATCGATGATCTTCGTGTTGTGGCGCGCGGCATAAAAACGAACGAGACCGGCCCGGTGTGTGTGGACGTTCGCGGCATCGACGCGAGCAAGATAGGCCGCTGACGCCTGTCTAGGGGAATCAGCTGATCGGTTGATCCACGCATGTCGGGTTTCTCCAGCTTGCGACCTGATCGAATTTTTCTGACAGCGACTGTGCTGTGGGCATGCCGACCGACCGTCGTGCCACTTGCTTGTTGGGCCCGTAGGAAGAAGCCCATCGCTCGCGAATTGACCTGATAGATATGCCACATCGTCAGACAACCACTTTACCGCGAAGCACCTTCCCGACCAGAAGGCTTTCGAGAAGAGGCGCCTGCGACCGCTCACCGTTCCAATAGGATAGCAGGCGGGCGCTCGCCTGTTCGTAGTTCATGGTGGCGTCAAGAGCGTCAATAAGGCTCATATCGAACTGAAGATCGCTCTGCGGTTCCTCGCAGACTACCTCGTAGATTACCTGGTCTGCACGTCTATATGGCCGGGGGTATCGAAGCTCGATACTCTCCCGCTCGAAGACTTCTGCCAGGCTTTCAGCATCCTCAATCGTTTGAAAGGCGAATACACTAGTCAACCTTGATGGCAGGTCAGGGCGGTGCTGCAGTCTCACCCGCTCACACAGATGGGCCCAAAACGCGGCGCTCCTGTCGGTGAATGGCTCAATCGAGATCCCTCGCGCGACGATATTGGCGATCACATCTCCGAACGTTGCCCCAGTTTGGGCGGATTTGTCCTGAACGATCTGGTATATTTCCTCGTCTTGCTCGTACTGCGCAAATTTACGACCATGAGGGATAACGGCGTAGTTCCGCTCGTCGTCGTAACGCTTTTTGCCTTCAGTCCTATAAAACATACGATTTTAGCTGCTTCCGACGGAGGGATATCAACGTTGAGGCGCGCGGGGAAATTTCGCAAGCACGCACAACGGACTTGATATTTAAATTGATCGGCTTCTCGACCTCGCCGAGGTCGGCATTTAATTAATATCGCTGTTCGCCAAGTCGCCGTTAAACGGTAGAAATGTTCCACTCCTTGCCGCTGGACGTCCGGTCGCGAGGCACATCGAGCGGCCCACGTAACGGACATACAACGCCGTGTCTTTGCTATCCGCCCGGCGAACATGGTGTCATCGAAACCACGAAATTGCGGACGCGGACAGGCAGGCGTAAGCTATGGCTATCGGATATGCTCGAGCTTCAAGTTCTTGACCTTCACCTTCTTCCATTCGCGATCGGCGGTGAGGGCTGGCACGCCAAGCTGCACAGCGAGTGCGAGACACGATCGGTCACCTAGGCCGCGACCATATTGCCGCGTCTGTGCATGTAGGGCAGCGGCTGCATAGGCGGCTTCGACATCGTGAGCACGAACGTCGAGGCGAAGCTCATCAAGCAATACGCGGGCCGTAGCCTCGTCTAGTCCGCTGAGCAGCAGCTCCTTGATGACCTCCTGGAGGTTGACCGCCGAGATGGCAGCACGACCGATATGCGGTGCGACCTTGTCGGAACCGGGTTCGTCCCGAACCAGCGCCAGCACCGCGGATGCGTCGAGGACGACGGAGGTCATTGCGCGTCACCATCCTTGTCGCCGGATGTGACCTCCCCAAGGTCGGCGGCAGCCTCAGCCTTTCGGTCATTCAGGAACTCCTCGGTCGTGCGCGCCTGCCTGGCATGTTCGCGGTAGAGCGCTTGCGCACGCGATACACCATGACCGATCGGCGACAGACGCACCTGATCATCTTCAACGGTCAAAATAACCTTGGCATCTCCATGCAGCCCCATCGCCTTTCGCACTGAGGCAGGCAGGACCATACGGCCATTACTGGCTACCTTGATATCCATGGTTTGCGTGGCCATTATTATACATCCCGAAGCTCTGCTTTAGTGACAATATGCCATTTTCGGCTGGATGGCAAAAGCTGACGGTAAGGAAAAGATGCGAACGTGACCGTGATCCATCGTCCATCTGGGTATACCGTGATCGTACATGCCGATTGGAACAGCCTAGGCGTTCGATCAGGGTCATTCGCAGGGATATTGAACAGTTGTTCTGGAAGGTCTAAAAGCTGATCGAACAGAAAGGATTTTGATGACGCTTTTCGGCTATGCGCGCGTGTCGACCAACGATCAGGATCTCGCCATCCAAGAAACGGCGTTGCGCGCGGCGGGCTGCCAGACGATACGATCAGAGAAAAAGTCCGGCACGGAACGCGGTGCCCGCACCGAGCTGCAAATTCTGCTCGATTTCCTGCGCGAGGGGGACACGCTCGTCGTGACGCGGATCGATCGGCTCGCGCGCTCAATGAAGGATCTGCAGGACATCGTCCACGAGCTGAAGGGCAGGGGGGTCGCGCTCAAGGCGACCGAGCAGCCCATCGACACGAGCACGGCCGCCGGCAAAGCGTTCCTCGACATGCTCGGCGTCTTTGCGGAGTTCGAAACCAATCTACGTCGCGAGCGGCAGTTGGAGGGGATCGCAGCGGCGAAAGCGAGAGGGATCTACAAGGGCGGCAAGGCGCGGGTCGACCCGGAGGCGGTACGAAAGCTGGCGGGGGAGGGGGTCAGACCTGCGCATATCGCCCGGCAACTCGGCATCTCGCGCGGTACGGTATATCGCTTTTTGCCCAAGGCAGCTTCCGCGCTAGCTGCAGATGCAGATCAACCAGGCGCAATGTGAGCGAAAGTCCAGGCGAGCAGCTTGGCGGCGAACGTCGTACGGCAGGCCGTTTAGATAGACCGCTCAGAACTAGGGTCAGGCATCACCCCCCGCCGTCCTCCTGGATCATTTCCGGATGAATGTGCTGCAGAGCAGCGACAGCGTGATGTGCGATCCCCGGAAGCCTGATCCTGACACCGACGTCACCCTCGGGCAGGTCAGGGTCGCTGGAGGCAGAGGCCCAGTTAAGGCTGGTGACGGTAAGGTCGTTATCGTCCACCGCCACAAACTTGCCGTGAATGGGGATCGTCTTCGTCTTGATGAGCCGGACGCCGTTCGCAGCTGCCTCCTCGGCGAGCTTGCGGGCGTGCCGGTTCTTCAGCGGGCCGGATGCAATCGAGTAGAGAAGCGTAACCTCGACATGGGCACGCTGCGCCGCAGCCTCGCCCTGCATTACCACGCCCGGACGGGCCGTCGATCCCAGTCGGTTGCTGCCGATGACCAGACGGTTCTTGGCTGAGCCGCTCACCTCCCGCATGATGGAATCATGCCCGTCACCGACCAGCAGCGTGATCTCGGCGGGCCCGGGCCGGGCTGGCATCCTTCGCAGATCCCGCGAGAGGATGCCCATCTCGTTGGCCATATCGTCAGCCAGGCCGCGACGGCCTACGAGGCGCTGGAGGATGACGGCGACGTCTGCGACGACGGCGGGATCGCGCAGAACGGCTGTGACCTCGGTCGAGCGGAACGGTGACGAGAGCCAGTTGCACGACCCCACCGCGGCCAGCCAGTCGCCCTCCGCCGTGTCGACGAGGAGCAGCTTGGCGTGTGAGCGGGTGCTGGTCATGTGAAGCCGGAACTTGCCAGCAAGATCCCGATCGCCACGAATGGTTTTAGCGATCTCCACCGCCGCAGCCGTGTTTCGCGTTTCGACCTCATCGATGGTCTCGGCACCCCACATAAGATCGAACACCACGCCGCGGACGCAAGCGGTCCGGATCTCCGGCAGCAGTTCCTTGAACCGATTGTGGTCGAGGAACGTCGAATGAATTATCGCGCGGCTTTGTGCGCGGGACATCATGGCCCTCAGGCATTCGAGTTGGTTCGATCCGCCGATAACGAGATCCGCAGGATCGAAGTAGCAACGGTGAGTGGCAAGTTCGGGCGTCGCCTCTCCGGCTGGTCCGGCGTAGCCGATGGGGATATGCGAATTCGGCATGGACCGCGACGCGACATCGTCGATGATCGCACGTAAGGCCTCAGACGCACCTTCCGGCACATTCCGTGGGACCCCATCCACCACCCGGATGACCATGAACTCCTGGCGAAGCGAGGCAGTTCGGCCATCGACCAGCGCGACCTGCTCCTCCCAGCCCCTCGCGGCAATCTGCGAAAGCTTAGCAAGCATCGCCTCGTTGGAGACTGGAGGCCCTCCCTGCACAATAAGGACCCGGATGTCGGGGTCCGCCTCCTGCTTGAGTGCGAACTCAGATCTCACCCGCACCTGTCCGGACGGGAAGAAGCTGCCGGTCGCACGCTCTATGACAAAGCTGACGCGACGCAGTTCGCGCTTGGGGAAGAACGGCAGCGGACGGCCGCTCTCGACGATCTCGCGGCCATACGCGCTCGCTTGGAACTTAGCGCTATTGTCTTTGACCGTCAGCTCGACGAGCCGAAACCTCATCATTCTTGCAATGGATGCGACGACAATCTGCCGCGGAAGGTTCGACTCGGCCGAGAGCCGCGCAATCGAGCGTGGTTTCATCGCGCTGGCCCAGAGCAGCATCTCGTCGACGATGCTCCAAGCACGTCCGCGATCGATCCCGACTTTGCAGGACAGGCGGAAGACAGGAAACGCGATCAGCACGGTGTCGCCCCCGACAGCTCCGATGGGCCAATTGAGGCCGCGCAAGGCGTACCGTCCGGCCGTCGCTCCCCTTTAAGCTGATCGATCGTCTCAACCATCGCGTTGATAAAGGAGAGGTCGTGGTCGCCGGCATCGGGGTTCACGCCCCGCACTGCCTCGACGAGGAAGGACGGGCTTCCAACGATCACCAACTTCGACTTCGCGCGGCTGAAGGCGACGTTCATCCGTCTCCGGTCGCGCAAGAACCCGAGCGCACGCGCACCGCTGCCGGCGTTGTTCCTGACGAGCGACAGGATTATCAGGTCGGCCTCGTTGCCCTGGAAACCGTCGACGGTGCCGACCCATCCACCGTCCTGCATGGCAGGAGCGAAGCCTGCTAGATGCGCGAGACCGCCGGCTCGGATGTCAACCTCGATCCGCTGTGCCAGCTTCTCAACCTGCGCAGTGTAGAAGGAGAGGATCGCTAGAGTGGGCTTCGCTTCACCTTGGCGGGCGCGAACGTGCCGCAGAACGTCGATCACCGCTTGCACCTCGCCCGGATTGTGCCACCTTGGGTTCCCACGTTCGGCGTGTGCCCGGTCACCGGTAGCGCTGACGTGCTTGAACTCAACGGCAACGACGGGGGAGGGCGGCAGCGGCGCTAAAACATCGAACGGTGGTAGTTGCGTGAAGGCCTCGTTTGTCCGACCAGGTGTTGTCGTAAGCCGGTCTTGGTAGAAAGCCTTCGAAACGATCCGCGCGATCGCGGGGTCCATGCGGCGCTGCGACGTGAGCGTGGAGGAGATCGGACGGTGCCCGGAATTTAGACGCGCCCGACGTTCGTCCTCCTCGACGAAGGTGCGGAAGGGTTCGAACAGCCGCAGCGCAGTATCCGCGACGTCGCGCAGCGCGTCAGGGTCGCTCGCTAGCGCGTCCAGCTCAGCGATCTCCCCGTCACGCATGAGCGGGCCGACATACTGGTCCGCCATCTCGATCGCTTCGACCACAACGCTGTGGTCGCGGAGCAGGGCGACGAGACGGTCCGCCTCAAAGGGCGGCAGCTGATGGTGGTCGCCGATCATCAAGCGGCGGCCCGAGAGCATCAACGCGCCCACCAGCTCGGGCCCAGTCGCCTTGGCTGCCTCCTCGACGATAACCCAGTCGAACTGCTCGCTTGCCTCCACGAGCCGCTCAACATCAGCCGAATTAGCCGTTGAGATGACGATGTTGGCCGCGTCGAGGATCAGGCTCGACAGGGCGTTCAGGGCTACCCGATCATCCTTCTCGACGGCGTCCTTCGAGCGCGCGAGCCGTCCGGACGCCGCGGCCAAGGCGTTCACCCGGTCTCGGAGGGCGGGAGGCGCGTCGCGCACCAGTCCGCTTTCGGAGAGCAGGGCAAGGTAGTTGCGTCCCGTCTTGTGTAGGTCCTCGTCGCTTGCCGACCGACGATCCGGCGTCGTCGAGCGGACGACGATGACATCGTCCTGGCCGCCGGTAGCCAGCGTTTTCCTGATGGCACTCTGCAGATGATCGAGCGCATCGTGACCTTGCGCGGTGACGAGGAGGCGCGAAGATCGATCGTTCTCAAAGCGCCGTCGCACCACCTCGGTCGCGAGACGGGTCTTTCCTACACCCGGCGGCCCTACGACATTGTAGGACGGTGAAGTAGACCAAGCGCCGAGCAGCGCTTGCTGTTTCGGAGGGTCGAGATCTCGGAAATGTTCGTCCTTCTGCCCTGCCTCGTCGATGGTCTCGCGGCTAGAACGGCGGACGCGCCAAGGATCGTCCAGCATCTCCGCCAGGTCGGCACGGGTGGACAGCGCCTTGATGTTCTTCAACCTCCTGGTGATGGCGTTCTCCGTGCCGGTATCGCGCTCGGGGCGTAAAAAGAGCGGGGATCCCCGCGGCGGCTCGTCGTCGACCTCGAACCTGAGCGCGTGCCGGCCCTTATGCTGGACCACGTCGAGGAACGTGGCGAGCACGTCGTTCTGCCGACCCGAGCCAAGGCTAGCGGCGAGAGACAGGCGCCACTTCGCATCGCTGTCGCGCTGATCGTCCTCAAAAAGGCGTCGGAGCGCCCGCTCGGTCTCGGGAAGGCGCAGCTTGGCTGCCGCGCGGTCCCGCTCGTTTCTGGGTTCCGCGCGCAGCACCGCGAACCTGCGGCCCTGGTCACGCTCGACGTGTAGGACCTCGACCGGATAGACCTCCAGCGCCTTGATGACGGATTCGACGATTTGCACTAGAAGTAGTGCTTGGCGCACCCGGTCGCTGCGTCCCGACAGAGCAGACGAGGAGGCCGGCTCGGCGAAGCCGATCCAGACGAGCGCGTCGGGCCCGAGCCGTGCCCTGACTTCGGTAGCGTGCCTGACGGATGTCGCAATCTCGACCGGTTGCCCAAGCTCGTGTTCGTCTTGGTCGCCAATGCGGAGGGTTTCGCCGCGCGGCGCGACGTGCGAGCAGACCGCCACGTCCCAAGCAGCGACGCCATCGCTCCTCATCGGGGTTAGATCGTAGACCATCGCCGACGTCACGAGCTGTAGCTTCCCCGTTTCGGGGTCGAATGCACGAGGCACCAGCAGGGTGGCGCCTTGGTCAAGGTCCGCCCGTACCCAGTCTAGCTGCCTCCTATACTCATCGTTCGGTATATCGCCTCCGGTGATGTCGTAGACGACGTCGCCGAGTCCCGACCTTTGCGAAAACATGAGGACGAACGTTCCGGCTCTCGACGATCCAGCACGTCCAGCCTCCACCACGATGTCATCGATCGCCTTTGCGATCGAGCCTGCCTCGAGATTGTCGAGGCGGGTCGGTGCCACCAACCTTCTAAGCAGAGTCCGCTCGGAATTAGACATCGAGGCGAGCTGGCTCCCAGGCACCGCCGGTGCGATCTCGCCAGAACTCCTGATGGCAACCTCGAGGCACTCCGCCGCTAGCCGTCCGAACGAGCGCCAGTCCTCCGCGAAGGAATATCGGTTCGATCGGACGGCTTCCGCGTTTGCGTTAAGACGGGCGTGCGCTCGGTCGACCTTGTCTGCGGAGAGCCATAGGCTCCATTCGAAGCCCGTCAGCTGGAAGTCCGCAATCTCCGCGCCCTCTGTCATCACGGCGTCGCTGTCGATGCGGCCGTGGACGAGGCCCTGTGCGTGCACGATACCCAGCGCGATGGCGAGCCGGCGCATGTTCTGCCAGAAAAGTACCCGGGCGCGCGCCGCGCCGATGTTTTTCAGCCAGTGCTGCCGTGGCACCCGGCGGAGTTTGGCCGACAGCGGCTGTCCGGCGTGCTCTAAGAGCACTCCGAACTCCTCCTCGTCCTCTACGAATTCCAGGATATCGACGATGACTTCGCGCGCTCCCGCGTAAGACATCACTCGCTGGACCTGTCGCATCTCGTGTAGCCAGAGTTGCCTAAGATCCTCGTCGGCCGACGTGCCGGTCTTTCGCCACAGCTTGAGGTTACGGTCGAGCCCGGTGCTCGCGTCTGAAACCTCGAACTGGGCTGAGCGAAGGGCTTTACGGTCGCCTGGGGAGACGGCATCGCCGAGGAAGGTGAAGCGATCGGAAAGGGGCGAAAGACGCCTTCCCCTTTGCTTTACCGTCTTATGCTTCGCCACGCTTTTACTCGGATCGGATAGCTATCATGCGTCAATGATCACGTGCCAATCGGGCATCGTCAAGCTGCCACCGCCTAAGCTTCGCTGCCCGTGTCGAATTCGCTCAATCGCTATCAACCCAACCCGCCCTTGACGTCGCGATCGGCCCGGCTCTCGCCTCCACCAACGCCCCCCGCATCATGGTCGAGTCGCGGGAAAGATGATCGAATTGATGTTCGAGCCGGGGCAGTGCCTAGACGAAGTGCGACGTGTTGTTCGAGGATCTGACGCCCGACCCTTGCAGCAGCGGATGGGTTGAACGCCTGCTATGGTCGCGACACCGTCATCTTGGCCGAACAGGGTTGCCGGGCAACGGCGTTCGAGACGAGGCGGTCGCAAAAAAGCTCAGCCTGGGCGACGTCGATCGCGGAAATACCGATCGCGACATAGCCCTTGCCGGCGACGATCCACGATCCTACCTTTGCAGTGCCACCACCGTTGGCACGGCCGCTGCCTTGGCGAAGGACCTCATGGTCCAACGAGTTTTGAATGCTCCTGCGTCCGCACCCTGATCCGGCCGTTGGAGACGAGCAGCGCGTCTCTGTCTGGCCGAAAAGGAGATGCGTATGTATTCGACAATCGACGGTGCCAAACAGCGCGCCAATTCTCTCGATAAAGTGATGAAGACCAGCGGTTTTGCGTTTCCGCTGCGCAAGTCGCAGCATGCCGTAGCTCGCGGTGGCGGGTTTCGGGATTGGCATGACATGACCAGCGCTCTCAAGAAGCAAGAGCGCCATTGCGATCCGGAAACGTTCAGACGCCGACTGATCGAGGCGTTACCGGCCCCGTGCGAAGCTCCTGTCAGGGCTTGGCTGAACCGGGAGCCAAAGGAGGAAGCGCCGTCTGGCGATGTCCCGGCTGGATGGTATCGCTACGTCTTTCCCTATCAATTCACGGCAGCGGCGATGCTTCGTCATGATCCGGCGATCCGTCCGGGTTCCGGGCCGGGTCAGCGGCTGCGCGAAAAGCTCGTTCCTGGCGTGCTCCTCAACATGAACGGCGGCCATCGCCCCTATCCCCGGCTCGAACCCGACACGCTGGCGTTGGTCTACGAAGGGACGCCCGTGGACGTCTTCGCCGAGGACGCTCTTCACCCTCGGTTCGAGGTCGAACTGCAGGCGCTCCAGAAGATTGGCCTCATCGATGTCCGAAACGGCCAAGTCGCCATTGTTCCACCTGATCGCGACAAGATCCTCGACCGTGTGCTGCGCGACAAGATCGACAAGGTGACGTATTGGCTTAGCGAGCCGGGATATGCCGGGGATGCGAGCAATGCCCTTCGCGATGCGCTGGCGGCGATCGGGGTCGATGATGCCCTTAGGCTTGCGGAGACGCTCCTCCAATATGGAGGCGATGCCTATATCCTGCCGTCTGGCCCTATAAAAGAAACCCTGCGCGATCTTGCAGTGGCAGGTCGCGTCCAGGCGTTCGCGCGCTTCTTCGATCTGTCGGCAACAGTCTGGCCAAAGGACAAGGAACTGATCCGTGGCATGGTCCCAGCGATCATTCTCAATGCCTATTTCGCCGAGCATCTGGGCCTTGTGGGGTCGAGCAGGCTGATAGCCTGGACCAGGAACACCCCGGACTGGGCACATGATGTCGACGCCGCGCTGGCGACGCCGGCCATGTTCGAACGGGTTGTTCGTGGCATGGCCGACGCGATACGACCAATGCCGTGATGCATGGACGGCGGTCAGGGGGCCGGGAAAGAGCGTAGATCTACCCGGCCTACCGACGTGACGACCCGAGGCCGCAAGAACCGGTAGCGAGATACGCTGTGGACGCTTTTTGCGCTAACCCCCGGGTCAAAACTGACCAGGCTCCGGTACGTACTCTGAGGGCGTTCTGCGCGACTGCAGCGAGTCCCCGTCAGTCGATCGTAACCCGACAGGGCCGAGACCCGCGGGGGCTCGGCGGAGCGGCTAGCGGAATAGAGCGATGGTCTCAGCAGCAGCCGAGAGACGTTGCCCCCGACCGCTTTGCACTTACTCCCCGTGCATCCGCATCGAACCTGGCCGGAAGTGACTTTGATCGATCGTATTTTTGAGGCACGTTCGCGCTATGAATGAGCATCTATCTGATGCCGAAACATCGAAGGCAGTGCAGACCATGGCGGTTGGCCCGGCGGAAGAGAGCGTCAGATCATCGCCTTCTCACGACGACGCAGCGCTGATCGTCAGGCCGGACCTGGATGACGCGGACGCTGACGGGGGAGACGGCTATTACGTCATTCCGGAAGAGGCGATGCAGTACCTGCCGGAGGAGTGGCGGGCGGAACTGCAAGCCCGTGCAGAAGAGGGGCGGCGTGTTCTCGCATCGGCCGACAAGGAGCTGAAGCAGCTCTCCCGGCTCTCGCTCTCCTACTACCATGTGGTCGTGCTTCGGCATGTCCGCGATCGGTTGGCGGAATACCGGTTCAGGGCCGACATGGCGGCGATCCTCGAACTCGATATGCTGACGACGGCCTTTCTCGCTACCTATGCCCGCCTTCACACTGGGGGGGGTGGCAGCGGCTTCGCGCGGGACGCACTGCCCGCGCCGCTCCGCGCCGCGCATGACGAGATCATCGACCTGCGCAACAAGCGCTACGCGCACGTCGACGAGCACCATTCGGTGAACGACGAGATGGAGATCGTCGAGGAGGATGGTCGCTTCGTCGTCAGGCTGGGGACGAGGCTCGGCGTCTATATCGGTGGATCGAACGACTGGCCGAAGCTCGTCGATGCGCTCGACGGCATCTTCGCCGACCGCGGCGCGAAGATCATCGCCAGGCTCAAGGCACGGACCCGGCGCGATTGGACGATCGCCCAAAGGAATTTGCCGGAGAAACCTGATTCAGACGGCGCGATGCCCGTACATGTTGATGCGGATGAGAATGGACGCAATCAATCCCCCGGTCCATGGACAGGGGACAATACGAAACTATTGAATTTGCAAACAAAGCCGCAACAATAGCGCCAAGACAATCAAGGAGGTGGAATGCACCATCGGGTGGGGATAGGATCGGTGTGGCGGCGCTGGGAGCCTCATGTCCACGCTCCGGGTACGCAACTCAATGATCTGTTCGCCGGCGCTACCGCGTGGGAAGATTACGTTGCAAAGCTGGAGGGCATCACGCCGGCGCTCGAGGTGATCGGTCTCACCGACTATTACAACACCGACACCTATGCCCGATTGCGCAAAGCGAAGGACGAGGAGGGACGGCTCCCGAATTGCGAGACGTTGTTTCCGAACATCGAAATGCGACTTGGCCTCGGCACAGCGGCCGGAGCCTGGGTGAATGTTCACCTGCTCGTGTCACCGGAAGACCCACATCATCTGACCGAGCTCAACCGCATCCTGTCGAACATCACCTTTGCGGCGCTCGACGATCGCTTCAGCTGCACACCCACCGAGCTTGCCAGGCTTGGCTTCGCCGCGGACCCGTCGATCCGCGATGAGGGGGCGGCGCGGCGCCACGGATCGACGCAATTCAAGGTCAGCTTCGACCAGTTGAAAGAGCTTTTCAGCAGCTTCCGCTGGGCACGCGACAACATCATCGTTGCAGTTGCGGCGGGGGCGGACGGCACCTCGGGTCTTCGTGACGGCGCCGATGCGACGCTGCGCCGGGAGGTCGAAAAGTTCGCGCGCGCGGTCTTCTCCGCGACGCCGCGGGACCGGGACTTCTGGTTGGGCCGCAAGCTGCCGCAGGATGAGTTTCACCGGAAATACGGCACGGCAAAGCCCTGCCTGCACGGCAGCGACGCGCATGAACTCGAGCGCGTCGGCGCGCCTTATGGCAATCGCTTCAGCTGGATCAAAGGCGCGCCGACCTTCGACGCGCTCCGGCAGGCGTGCATTACCCCGGAACGTGCGTTCGTAGGGGAAGTCCCACCGACTGGTGCGTCGCGATCACAGGTCATCACCAGCGTGGCGATCCGGAACGCGGTATGGGCAGCGACGCCCGACATCCCCCTTAATCCGGGTCTCGTGACGATCATCGGTGCGCGAGGATCAGGTAAGACCGCCCTAGCCGAACTTATCGTTGCCGGCTGTGACGCCGTTCCGCTTCCGCTCGACCGTCACAAGCAGTCCTTCCTCTACCGGGCCCGGGATTTTCTCGAGGATGTCGCGGTCGAGATCCGCTGGGCGGCAGGCACGACCGACGCGCGATCGATTGCGGATGCGACAGAGGACGACATCTTTCAGATCAGGCGGGCGCAGTATCTATCCCAGCAGTTCGTCGATCGGCTGTGCTCGTCGGACGGCGTCTCCGACGAATTGCTCCGCGAGGTCGAGCGTGTTGTCTTCGACTCTCACTCGGTCAGCACCCGCGACGGCGCAACCGACTTTGACGCGCTGCTGGATTTGAGGGCGGCGCGACACCGCGAGGCGCGGGTTCGGGACGAGACTGCCCTGATCAACCTGTCGGATCGGATCGGGGAGGAGATCGAGAAGACCAAGAGCATCGCCACGCTGCAGAAGCTGATCGCCGAGCGCGAGCAGTCGGTTGCCCGGGCCGCGCAGGAGCGCGCGGCCTTGATGAAGAAGGGAGATGCGCAGACGACCGCGCGTCTGAACGAGGTCAGTGCCGCCGCCGAGACCGTGCGGGGGTTCGTCCGGTACTTCAGCTTGCAGGAGCAACAGCTCCTCACCTTGCAGGACGAGGTTGCCGACTATCGGCGAAACCAATCGCCCGAGACATTGCGCCGGCTACAGGCGAAGTTCGGCTCAAGCGGCTTGAAGGGGGCGGATTGGGATCCGTTCGGCACCGATTTCATCGGCGTGGTCGGTGAGGTGCTGGCCGATCGGCTGCAGAAGTCGCGGGCGAGCAGCGCGTCCTGGAAAGGCGTTCCCGTCGATCCGGCGCTACCTTCCGTCCCGCTGGCACCGGATTGCGAGCTTGCGCGCCAGCCACTAGCAACGCTCGAACGCGAAATCCTGCGGTTGAGCCAGATCATTAACGTTGATCGCGTAACGCAGGAGAAGTTTACGCAGCTGACCAATCGCATAACGGGCGAGGGTGATCTCGCAAAGGGATTGAAGGAGCGGCTGGCGGACGCCAAGGGGGCGGCCCAGCGCCGGGAAGCCCTGACCACGGAACGGACGATGGCCTATCGCAACGTCTTCGACGCCGTGATCGCGGAGGAGCGGGTTCTCAATGATCTCTACGCCCCCATCAAGGCGAGGCTCGAGGCGGCGCCGGGGACGCTCGGCAAGCTGTCCTTCACGGTGCGACGGGTCGCAAATGTGCAGCAATGGGCGCGCGCAGGAGAAGCGTTCGTCGACCTACGCAAAGCCGGGCCTTTCAAAGGCCGGGGAACGCTGCTCGAATTGGCCGACGAGCACCTTCGCCGAGCCTGGCTAAGCGGTACGGCGGATGAAGTCTCCGATGCCATGCGGGCCTTCCGCGCTGCCCACGATCAGGTTCTGTTGGCGAGCTCGCGGGTGAGCGAGACTGACCCCGCGGCGCACCGCGCATGGCTTCGCGCGTTCGCCAAGTGGCTGTACAGCACCGATCATATCAGCGTGCAATATTCGGTGAGGTACGATGGCACCGATATCCGGAATCTGTCGCCGGGCACGCGGGGGATCGTATTGCTCCTTCTATATCTGGCGCTGGATCAATCCGACGACCGGCCGCTGATTATCGATCAGCCTGAGGAGAATCTCGACCCCAAGTCGATCTTCGACGAGCTGGTGCCGCTGTTCGCGCAGGCGAAACTTCAGCGTCAGGTTATCATGGTGACGCACAACGCCAATCTCGTCATCAACACCGACGCGGATCAGATCATCATTGCAGAGGCAGGCACGCATGTGCCGGGCGAGATGCCGCCAATCTCCTACCGGTCGGGCGGCTTGGACGAGCAGGACATTCGCGAACGAGTCTGTGCCATTCTCGAGGGCGGCGAAGAAGCGTTCAGGGAGCGGGCTCGTCGCCTACGCGTCGCGCTATGACGGTCAGGTTTTCGAGACGATGTCCTCTTCGGGCCCAAGAAGGTTAAGGGCGGTGATGCCTGATGGCGTAAGGGTGAAGCTGCCGTCGGCTTGTTCTAGCCAGAACCCCTTCGCGGTCATCGAACCTGTTGCCGCGGCGAAGCTTTGCGCGCGTACGTTGCGGGGTACAAGGTCGAGCGGTTCTGCCATAAGCCGCTGGACGTCAGCACTCGTGAACCGGCGAACGCTGCGTCGTGCGTCAGGCTTTAGAACGTTCAACAACGTGTCGAGCCAGACCTGCTCCATCGGCGGCTGCGGTTTCACTCCGAATATATTCTGCATCGAACCCTCCTTTCTGGCACTGCGAGATGGTGGCGCGCGCTGCAGCGCGCAAGAAACGGCAGCGGTAAACGCCGAGGCTGCAAAGTCCGGGAGCCTTGGCTCCCGGGCTGTCTGAAACCTTCAGAAGAGGATACCGGCGGCGCGAGCGCGCCGGCACGATGATCCTAAAGCTTGTCCTTCAGCCCCTTGGCGGCGGTGAATGCCAGCTTCTTCGACGCGGCGATCTTGATCGCCTCGCCCGTCGCCGGATTGCGACCGTCCCGTTCGGGCCGATCCTTAACCGCGAACTTGCCGAAGCCGGGAATGGCGACCTCTTCACCCCTGGCAGCGGCGCCGGCGATCTGGTCGAACACCGCGTTGATCGCGGTCTTGGCGTCTGCCTCGCTGGTGCCCGTCACGCCCGCGACGCCCTTGGCCAGTTCACTGATGTTCATGCGAGTCTACTCCCTGAGAAATCCGGCGCGACCATTAGGCATGACGGGCCACGAAACAAAGACGATATGGCATGTAGACGGGCGGGGAGCCTTACCGCGCTCAACGCTTCGCCAACCGCTCACGTGTGATCCGCGGATCCTCGTACATATCCCGAATGGCGCGCCGCCGAAATACATTCCACCAGCGTTGCCAGCGATGTTCGGCCGCGTCATGGATCATGTGGCAGCGCTGGCACAGCGCCGCCAGATTGGCAGATGCGCTGTTGCCGGGATCGTGATCGAGATGTGCGCAGGCCAGAACGACGTAGGTCGTGCGAACCGCGGCCAGCGCGAAGCCGCCCTTGAGCACGATCCGCCTGCCACGCGTCGAACGCCAGCACTTTGCGTCCGCATCCCACCAGCGGCCGTCGCCCAGATGGGCCACCCGCCGCATGTGCGGTCGCGCGCAATGCTCGCACCGCGCACCGGCCCGCTCGAACCGGACGGTAATGGACAACTGCCGCCAGTCGATCGGATATAGCCAGCGGTTCTCGGGGCGGATCGGCATGACGATTTTATGAGTCACCAAGCCAGCGAACGAAAGCATTAAATTCATGATTTGTTAGCGCTTCGTATCTTCTTCGTTTCTCTCCGCAGGCCGGGAGAGTGCATCTGGCCGGAGCGCTCCACGAGGCGACCGCCCGCAGCGGTTCATGGGCCGATGACGCGGCGACAACCCTGTTCCTTGCCGGGCTCGCCGCCCGCGAAGCGGCCGGGACGGGTGGCCGGTCCTGTGGGCGAGTTGCCGATCCGATCTGTACGCCCCGGCACTGGCCCAGGCGGGGCTGCCCTCTGCCAATGTCATCCATGCGCAACCGCCCAACGATGCCACCCTGCTGGCGGTCATCGAGGACGCGGTGCGTGACGGCACGCCGTCCGCGATCGTCGCCGCGGCAGGCAAGGTGTCGATGATCGCCACTCGTCGCCTGCAACTGGTGGCAGCGGAAGCCGACATGTCTGCTACCGCATTGCCCCGAGCGCTGGCCGCTTGAGCTCTACTAGGATACCGCCTCGCAAACGAATGAGATTGGCCGCGCCCAGGGCGTGACCGCTGCCTTCAACGGGATCGTCCGTCAGCTTCGCAAAGCAGGGCGATATGAGGATGTGTTGCCTCGGTGAGCAAACGACCGACGATCGAGGCACCTTACAAGACGCTTGCCGAATGGGCGGCTGATCGCACCAATATACGGATTGTATGTGCCTGCGGCCACACCATGAACATGCCGGCAGCCGACATTCTCGGACGCTTCAAAGGCGACGGCGAGGTGTCATCCAAGGTCATCCGGCTACGCTGCCGCGGGTGCGGTCGCCGCGGTCATGCGTCCGTGTCGTCGATCCCGATTTTCCGGCGGTAGGCCATCAGCCGTCGCCGATTGTCAGCGCTGATCGACCACCATCTGCCTTTCCGGCAAGACCAGGCACCTCATCGAGCTGGCGGAGGTCGGTGAATGTGCCGCAATCCTCACGATAACGCAGATCTCGAAGCCATGCCCCTTGAGCTCGGGCACAGCATCCAGTTCATCGGCCGTGGCGGTGTTGACGTTGACGAGGGTGGCGTCGCTCATGGCGGTCCTTTTGCGATGGTGGCCGTCCAACGCGCATGTCGCGTCGCGGGACCCATGCTCAAGCCCGCAAACGCCGGGGTGCGATAGCGATCGCAGCCCCATCGCTGCCATGGAAGCTACGCGGTCAGGCCGGCTCGGTCTGGGCCGGCTTTCGGCCCCGCCGCTTGGGCTCTGTGGCGGCCTCATTTGCGGCGACAGCCTTCGAGGGCTTGCGGCCAAGCCCGATCTTTTTCGCCATATCGCGGCGCGCTTCCGAATACCCTTGTGCCACCATCGGGTAATCGGCCTTGAGGTTGTAGCGCGCGCGATACTCCTCCGGGGTCGTCCCATGGGTCGACAAGTGCCTGCGCAGGGTCTTGTAGGGCTTGCCGTCGATCATCGAAATGATGTGATCCTTGCTGGCAAGCGACTTCCTGACGCTCACGGCCGCCACATGCTCGGTGGGCTGTTCTGATGCGGGCTCCGCGACATTGCCGGCCAGCGCATTCACGGCCTCGTGCATCGAGTTGAGGAAGGCGGGGACAGCATCAGCGTCTGCACGGGTATTGGGATTTCCCAGCCAGGCAATCGTCAGTTCGGTCGCCAGTTCGATCGTATTCAAGGTTTCGTCCATCTGAATGCCCCTATCGCGAGCCGGCGCTACTGCCCAACTGATACCTTCATGTAGCTGAACTCATTGGCTGTTCCACCCCCGGAATGACTTCCATCGCTTGGGTATCGCTTGCGCCCTGAAATTATGTCAAAAATCCTCTCAGGGGGTCAAGGCAGATGGTAGATCATAACTTCGAGCGCTTGAAGGCCCACATCCTGCCCCGGTCGGTTGCGAAAGATTTCGAATCCGCACGATCAGAGTGGGACCTGATATATGTCGAGATTAGTGACGAACCAGACCATTGCCCCTGCGGGCAGCAGATTCTGGAACATTGCTATATCCGGAACCGTCTCACTCACCGTGAAACCTATGTCGGCAACATATGCATCAATCGATTTCTCGGCATCGATACCGGCAACCTCTTCGACGGATTGAAAAGGATTCGGAGCGATCCATCGGCCAATGCAAATGAGTCGGTGATCGAATATGCCAGGCGCAAAGGCTTTCTATACGAGAGTGAATATCAGTTTCTTCATAGCACCAAACTCAAGAGAAAACTGAGCGACCGCCAAGTGGCTTGGAAGGTGAAGATCAATCGCCGTATCCTCAGTCAGACCGTGGTGCAGAGACGGACAGAAAGGTCCTCGGGCTAGGAGCGTGGCTTTACACCTGAGCTATTGCATAGAGCCAGGCAAGTCGGCAAATATTGGGACATTGCATCGTCCAGTGGCTTGCCTCACCTGAGCGCCTACGGGTTCGAGACCATGAGGCGTGAAGGACTGGTATGGGTATTGTGGTGTCGGCGACGAAGGTCGTGACGGTCAATGATGCTCATCAGAACGGTGTCGATACGTCGGTTGAAGCGAATCCCACCTTCGGGAGACTGAAGGGCATCCGGCTTGTTCACGTCTATAGCCGAAACCAGAAGGGCGATCGGCGCGACGATGGCAATCCCCTGATGCACGCGCTGAAGGCACGGCGGGGCTTCACCATCGCGCCGTTCTGGGTACAGCAACTCATGACGCGCGCGCGTCAGATTCTCGAGAAAGTGAAGGAGGATCTGCAGGGCTTTGATCATTGCCTGCCGATCCCGTCGTCGTCGCCTTTCTGCGCGCAATTCGCGGCTTTGGTCTCCGACATATCCGGCGCACCGCTCCTGGATCCTTCCTTCCTGCGGAAAAGGCAGGTCGGTGAGCTTCTGGCGGACGCCCGCGCCGCGCCCCCTCGGATGCGGCCGGGCTTGAGAGGCGCCTTTGCCTCGCAGCTGCACGCTTGGGACCAGATGGAGCCGACGGCGGTCTATCAGGCCAAGGACATCGATGTAGGACTTCGCCCGTTCTTCGGTGCCTTTACGCTGGGGGGAGATCCGCCGGAGCTGCATGGCAAGCGCGTTCTCATCGTGGATGACCTGTTCGCAAGCGGATCGTCGCTGCTGTCGGTAAGGGAAATCCTGCAGAACCAGCTTGGTGCCGAGGTGGCGGGCGTCTGCTTTCTCAGCGGTGTGTAAGGTCAAAATCATGATCTTGACCTCACACGCCATTATGCCTACATCAAACGCACAGTTTGGAGCGATCCACGACCTTGTATCAACCTCAGGGTCGTTAAATATGAGGCAGGGCGTAAAAAACCTTGCAGGTCCGTGCTGGCACCGTGTCCCGAGGTCATACCCGTAAGGGGAAAGTATCGGGAAGCCACGAAGCGGGTGGCGCTAATAGGGAAAGGGAGGCTGAAAGGCCTCCCTTTTTCGTATTGTCCGGTTTCGATGCGTTTAGCACGCTCTCAACCACACCGCACGTCCGGAGTACGGTTCGCAGGCGGCTCAGCCGCCTGCAGCAACGTTCACTCCTCCCAGAGCGGCTTGAACTTGCGGTTCCGCTTGCGGGCGGGGCGGGGTGCCTCGGGCATACCGAGTGCTTCGATTTCTGCCTGTATGCTGGCCAGTTCCGCGAGCCAGCTTTGGGTGCGTGCGGTCTGAGTGTGCATGTGAGCCTCCTGTTCGTTTACGACAGGGGCGGGCTGACGAGCGGAATGGGTTGGGGTCAGGGACCGCGCAGCGGCCGCGAAGCGGGGCACGGAGGAACCGGTTTGCGCAGCAAATTGGAGGGGCCGTGCATCCTTGACGCCGGCCCATTCCGCTTGTCACGATGGACAGCCGTCGACGACAGAGCCTTTCCGACGTTGGTGGGGAGCGGGGAGGCCGCCTCACGGCGACACCTCCTGCTTCCTCCGCGCCGTCACGCGGACCGGACGGTCTGCGATGCCAGGATCGCGCCGGTCAGCTCGTCACTGTCGATTTCACCGGCGATATAGCGGGCGTTGAGCAGCTCGATCTCGTCGGAGAGGATGCCGCCTTCGTAGCGGACGTCGCCGCGTGCGAAGTCCACCTCACGGTGACGGCGTGCGCGCTCGATTGCGCTGATCCGGTTAATCGTTTCGACGGTCATGATGCGATCCTTTTGAGAAATAGAGGGAAAGCCCCACCGGCTATGCGTCGGGGCGATCCGGGTCATCGTTCATCTACGCGCATGATGGTGAGGACGCGCGTGGTCCGGGAGGGATCGGCCGGATCCTCCGAGCCTGCGGTCAGATCAGGATTATAATAGTCGATCTTCCAGTAGCAGTCCGTCCCCTCGAATTCGAACTTGCCCATGTCGCGCTCGCCGTACGGGTCGATACTCAGGTAAAAACTGTCGTAATCGCGGATGGCGCGCATCAGCTCGGCTCGCTTGTGGAAGTTGCGGAACAGGCTGACATCGCCGATCAGTGCGGCAATACCGCTGGTCATCACCACCCGGTTGTGGCCGGGAGCATGAATGTGTTCGCGCAGCCAGTCATTGTGGCAGGCGATCTCGCTGGCGCCACCTTTGGCGCGTCCGGATTGAGGCGTTTGCTCGGCCATGATGGTCTCCTCGTCCATGACCCCGCCAATCGGGGTCGTTCGACAGGCGACGGGACCGCCGGGGCATAGTTCGCCCGGCGCACCCGGAGGGTCGTAACAATAGTGGAGAAGCCCGCGTGCGGGCTTGCGCGGGTGTACGCCCCGGCAAGGACCCATCGCCCGGATGACCTTCTGATTGGCGAGAGGATGAGACCATTCCCCGAGCCATTGCTGGACGGCTGCGCCGATCGGGGAGTATCGTTCGCCGATGCAAGGCGCTGCCGACATCGTCACCCTGTGGCCACGCTGGATGGAGACCGCCGGCGAGATGCTGCGCCTGAACGCTCTGGTCCGGACGCGCTGCTCTGGCTGCGGGACATTAATGCGCGCCGACCTGAACGACATCGTGGCACGGCATGGTTCGGGATATTCGCTGGTCGACAGGCTGGAGCGCTGCCGGATGGTCGAGTGCATCGGTTCGACCTTTTATCTGGCCTCGCGCACCTATGGCAGCCGGTGGACGACGCTACTGCGCGACCCGATGCTGGTGACGGCGTTCGAGGAGTTGCCGCCCGTGCGGACGGCGCGTGGCTGAGCACCGGACATTCCAGCGCCAGCTCGACCGGACTTCATCAGGATACGGCAGGCAATGATGATGCATCGGCCGCGTCGTCCCGGTGTCGCTGGAGGCGAATAATCGGGGCGGCGTGTCTGCGCGCGATCTGGTCTGCCGCGACCGGGTGAGTCCTTGCGGAGCGCAGCGGGGCGGTTACGATCCCGGTCGGGACGATCAAGTCGACGGAGGCCGGATGCGCAACTTCACTGCAACCGTAAAGGAGCGCGACGTCGATCAGCCGTGCTTTGTGGTCATCGAACTGGATGCCGAGCCTTCCGAGCGCCACATCGTGCTCGACCTGCCGGCAGGCACGACGATCGAGGATGCGCAGGACGTGGCGCGGATGCTTAACCGCAGGATCGAACGTGCCCGGATCGGGTTGCTGGGCTGAAATGGACGAGGCGGAACGCCTGCTCCAGCAGCGGATCACCGAGGAAGAAGCGCATCTGGTCGCCCGGAACCTGATCGAGGAGCATGGTGAGTCCGTGGCCGCGTTCGTCAATGGCAAGGTCACCGCGGCGATCGACTGTGTCGATCTGGCCGGGATCCTCCGATGGTCGACCATCCGGAACGCCGTGTCGATGGCCCTACGCGGAGGTACGACCCGTCGCCAATGAGGCCAGACGTATGCGAAGGGTAGATACGCGGTCCGCGCCGCATGACGTTCCCCGATACGTGCTGCGAGGTTCGAACAACCAACCGGGCCATCATCCGCGTAACCCGCCGATGCTCATGCGGACGACCTGCCTACGGCCGGACCGACGGACTTCTGTATCGCGTCCGGCTATTCCATCTGGCGCGATGGGTGAGACCTAATCGCCGGCTCGTCGATGAGCTTTTGGATGCGCCCTATCGGAGTGTCGTTGATGGGACGGATCGTCTCCCCGCAGCCCGGGCAGTCGATAGTTCGTTCGAGGCGCAGCGTCTTGTACGGGATGTTCGATGTGCGGCCGCACACCGGACATCCCGTTTGCGCGAGGATGTCGTCTAGGTCGTGCGCCACGCCGCCCTTCATAGCCCGGGACAGGTGTTCCCAGGAAGACTGCGTAGGCCATTGCGGCCGGGCCGGGGCAGGTTCGATGCCTGCCCCGACCCGTTAAGGCATCGACCGGAACCGTGCCTGTCGGCAGCACCGCCCCGGCGGGGCGGAGGGACGTGCCTGTGCCCGGGAAAACAGATCCGGCGCGGCAGCGTCCGTCAGTCGATCGTCACCCGAATGGGCCGAGACCCGACAGTGGCTCGGTGGAGCGTCAGCGGAATAGAGCGGCGGTCCCGGCTTGCCAGGAGACGCCAGCACCCTTCTCGATCCCGATGCGCAAGCCGCATAGGTCGAGAGCCATGCACATTTCCCGTCATCTTGATGCCAAAACGTTTCGTGAGGAGGCCATGGCGCTCAAGGTGGTGAGGATCCGGACGACCTGAACGTTGCGTTCGGAATGCAATAGTTCAGTTATTCCGGACAGCCCAAGCCCGCCCGAATGTTAAGCAAACTGGACAATTCATGCAATCGGTGCTATCTAGGCTGCACAAGGAGGCAAGTATGCCCAACGCCGCACTGATGCCTGCTGACGAGGTCAAGTTGCAGAGCCTTACCGAGGACGAGGTACGTGCTGCCCTCGAGCAGCACAATCCCGGAGCTCCCGTCGGGAATGTCCGCGCCATGGCGGCGATCCTGACCATCGTCTCCGACGTTCTGGCAGAGCTTCCGGAGGCGCGGCGCCGTGAACTTGCCCGCGGCAAGAGCAGATTCCGGGAAGCACTCAAGATGGCGACCGGTGGTGCGGGCGCCGGGCCGGAACGGCTCCATATCGAGACATCTGGGCGGGTGGAAAAGAGCCAGGGTAGTGGACTGGGCGAGCGGATTGGTGCCGTGGAGGGCAGGGCACGCCTCGACCGCTACGCACAGGTACGACCACTGGAAAGCTGGGCAGGGCCGGTCGCCGGCGCCGGGGAGATCGAGCAGCGGCTTGGAATTCCGCGCTCGACGCTGAGCAGCTGGCAGCAGCGCGGCGTGGTTATTGGATTGCTTCGCGGAGAACGGAAGCTGGCTTACCCGCTCGAACAGTTCGTCGATGCCCGCCCCCTCGAAGGTATCGCTGAGGTGCTCAAAGTGGCACCCGATGCCCGCTCGGCCTGGCTGTGGTTGCGTCAGCCGCATGGGGCGCTCGCGGGGCGCTCGCCTCTCGTGGTGCTGGGGACGCCGGGCACGCGCGATCGGGTCGTGCAGGTCGCCGGGCGCGACTTCACATAGACCGATGTCGCTCGATCCGGCGATCATCGCACAATTCACCATCCGCTTCGAACCCATCGGCTATATCCGCGCTACACCCTGGGACCATCGGGCTACCCCGCTCGGCATGGGCTATGGCAACACCCGCTTCGCCAGCCCGACGAATGATTTCACGTTGCTCTACATCGCCGTCGACCTGCCCACGAGCATCGCGGAGGCAATCGTGCGCGACCGTTTCGAGGGGCACGTCGCTCGTGAACTGATGCGCAGCGAACTAGCCGACTGGGGCGTGTGCGAGGTGTCGGCAAAAACGCCGCTCGCCGTCCTTGACCTGCGCGGCGATGCCTGCTTCGAACTGGGCGTTTCGACGGACATCGTCGGTGCGAAGGGACAGGACGAAGCGCGTACCTTCAGCCAAGCCCTGTACGATGGCACCGACCTCGACGGCATTCTCTATCGATCGCGGCTGCGCAAGCGGCACGACTGCGTCGCCGTGTACGATCGAGCGGTGTCGTCCGGGCTGGATGCGACACCGGTCGAGCCGCTGGAGACGCTGGCCGGAACGCTGCCGGCGCTGCGCGCGCTGAAGACAGCGCTGATCGCCTGAACCGATGCCGTTTCTGCCCGCCATCGAGACCCCGTTCAGGCGGCATGCCCGGAGTCTCACGACGCCGCTTGCCGTACGCTTCGATCCGACCGCATGGCAGCAGGCCTTTTCTGCGGTCGCGGAACCGACTGTGCAGGACAGACAATTGCTCGACGCCGCCTTGTGGGTGGGACGGGAGGTGCATGCGCTCCACGCGGGGCAGGAGAACCGGTTCGGACGACTGGCACCGGCCGATGCCGTGATCCTGGCGGTCGCATCGGTCAACCGGCAATTCCAGGTCACGAACGTCAATGCCCTCGCCGAGCGCGAGCGCGCTTCGCGCGCCGGCGCGCTGGCCTTCGATCATCTCTCCAATGTCCGGATCGACAACGAATTCGGCCAGCGGATGACGTCGGGCGACTTTATCGAGCCGGCCATCGATGCGCTCGAATCCTGGTTGTTCGATGCCGTGCGGCTGCCCGGCGACGCTAGCTCCGGATCATGCCAGAACGATCGGGCGGCGATCACCGATGGCCTGATGATATTCTACTCGCTGCGCCGGGCGCTAAAGGGATTGTTCGACAAGGCGCTGTACCTTGGCCACCACCTGTCAGGCATCCCCCGCAACCAGTGGCATCCGCTCGATCAAGGTTTCGCCGAGCTCGGACAGGCGTGGCAAGGGCGCAGCGAGGCAAACCAGATCAGCGGCCCCTTGCATCTCAGCGCTGCGTGGACGCGGATGTCGCCGGCGCAGCGGCGCAAGCGGGGGCTGCGCCGATCCGTGATCGGGGCACGCCACAGGGCGGAAAACGCCGAACTGGTCGTGGGCGATCTGACCTATCTGTCGCGCAAACCGACATTCCGCGCGATGGATCGGCTCGCTCTTGACGAGTCATACGTTCGGATCTTTCTGGACCGGGCAATGCCGCTACATCCCGATCTGACACCCGCCCTGCTGGTGGATGCATGGTGGGTGATTGCCGATGCGGCGCATGCTCTGTGGGCGATCGCGCCGATATCGGCGACATTGTCCGAACGGGAGGCGCGGGGGATGGCGTGCGCCGTCTCGCGAGCGACACTCGAATCTGCCCTTGTTGACGCCCTCGACATCGAGCGCGGCCAGGCGGCGGAGGTGATCGACTTCCTGACATTCGCGGAGAAACCGAAGGTCACGCGCGGCAAGCGCGCGCGCCGCGATACCGGCGACAGAGAGCAAGGCCATCGGGGCTTGTGGTCCGCACCCCTTGTCCGCGTGCCGGACGAGGACACGATCCTGTTGCCGCGCGCCGTCTTCGAGGTCGGATCGTCGCTTTATCGTGTCGAGGCGTGGCTGGAAAAGGGGGGCATCGATGACACGGAGATCGAGCATCGTGGGGAGGTGTTCGAGGCATCGTATCGTAGCCGGATCGTCGATGCGGTCGGATCCAACGCCAGCCTGCCCAAGGCGGCGGTCGTTGCAGGTGGGATCGACGCGAGTGATGATTTCGTCGAACAGATTGACCTCGTCATCCGCCTTGGATCGAAGTTGCTGGTGGGCGAGATCAAGTTCCTGCTGACCCCTGCCGATCCGCACCAATGGCAACGCCATTTCGTGAAACTGGCGGATGCGGCAGAGCAGGCGAACAGGAAAGCCCGCTTGCTGGCGTCGAGGCCCGACGTCATTGCCCAAGCTTTGGGCATGACAGAGGCAGACGCGCAGGATTTGACGGTGACGCCGCTGGTCGTCCTTAATCACGGCGCGGGCTTCTCGCTGGACGTCGATGGTTGCCGCGTTGTCGATGCGGAGTTTCTCTGGACCTATCTCAATGCACCACGGATGACGGTCGCAGGTGCGCGCATGACCAAGGGCCGTATCGCCGAACGGGTCGTCCAGCTTTACTCGGACGAAACCGATGCCGCGGAAAAATTCGACCGGGCCATGGCAAAGCCGCTACTCCTTGAAAAGCTCATGGGCCGGATTGAATGGAGCATGGTGCCCTATCCCCGCCCAAGCGGCGGTCGCTTTTACGTGGCCTCTCCGTTCCGCGGCGATCTGACCGTGGTCGAGCGCATCGAGGGCGCAGGGCTATTCAACCTTGCGGTTTAACGTTCCGGCCAGCGCCGAACGCCGCATTCGAATTACATCAAAGCCCGACCCGAACAGCATGATCGCACGCTGTAGTTGCGCGTCTCAGGAGCACATCTGGGCGACGGTGGACCCTCAGCGATGCTTTCGGGCACATCGATAGCGCCGGGAATGCAGATGACGCGAAACACCGGGCCGAGTCATTAACATTTCGGCGCGATCAACATTCCTCGTCATGTTTCGGCTTTAGAGGATGTCCATGCCCATTATGGAAACACCAACAGACGTCACACCCACGGGAGAGGATCAGGATTCCGACATTCCAACCACCCAAGGACCACGATCGCCGCTAGGGTCTGGCGTGGTGACGTTTCTTTCGACGATAAACGTCGCGACCCTCCTCAGTCTCTCGTTCGGCCTCTGCTATTTTTACAGTCACGCCTATCATGAAGCGTATCTTGGCCGGTTCGGGCTGGATACCAACGCCATCCCCGTAGCGGTCCAGGACGCGATCGTAGATGGTTTTCTCGGTCTCAATGAGAATGTCCTGTGGCTGCTGGTGATCTTTGCCATCGTCATAGTCGCGTACGTCGCCGCTATCTGGTTCGGGTCGCGCTGGCTCGAGAAGATTGCGTCCGGGTACGGCATAACCGATCGTCCAGGTGCTCCGCCGGCCATGCTGGTCGAGTTTGGCAGAAGCGCGAGCTTTCGCGCCTCGCTGCTGGCCGCAGTGGCAGCGCTTGCCATGACGATAACGAGCGGCGCTGCCCTGGTCTTCGTCGGCTCGCCGGCCGACGCGGCCGGAAGCCGCGCCGCGGCGCAGCTCAGAGGGCAGGTGAGGTCGAACAAGGCGCTGTGCGTCCGCTACGGCCTCAAGGGGAAGGCGGTGATCATCGGTCGAAGCATCGGCAGCTCAGCGGAGCGTCAGTTCATTCTTGGCAACGACGACGCTGTCCATGCCGTCAAGTTCGATGACATGGACAGGTTGTACCAGACGCCTGTGAGGTGCCGCTGAGCGGCCGGTGTCTCCAAATGCAAGAACACCCGGGAGCCGACGCTCCCGGGTTGCTCGTGCGGGTCAGAACGGGACGTCGTCGTCCAGATCGTCATGGCGGCTGTCCTGCTGCTGCTGGCGGGACTGGCCGTAGGAGAGGAAGGTCACGTCGTCGGCGATGATCTCGACGCCGTAGCGTTCGATGTTCTCGTTGTCCGTCCAGCGGGTGTAGTGGATGCGGCCCCGGACCATGACCTTTTGGCCCTTGTCGACATACTGGGCGACCGTCTTGGCGATGCCGTTGAAGCAGGTGATGCGGTGCCATTCGGTGTCCTCGACCCGGCGACCGCCTTCGTCCTTGAGGATCTTGCCGTCGCTATCGCGTTTCGGACGCGAGGTCGCGAGGCTGAAGCTGGTGATCCTGGTGCCGCCCTGGGTGTTGCGGGTCTCGGGAGTAGCGCCGACGTTGCCGGCGAGGATGACGAGGTTCTGCATTTCGAGGTTCCTTTCTGTCCTGTCTGAGGGTTCGTTCCCTCGACTGAACACCCTCGAAGACGGCCAGGACGGCGGCTCCACTGAGCGGCGCAGACGCGCGAGGGAAACCCCGTGGCGAGGAGTGGTGCGGGCAGCCGCGAAGCGGCAACACGGTCCGAAGACAAGCGGGTTGGAGCCGTTGGACGGCCGGCTTAGGTCGTTCAGTTAAGAGAGGGGATGGACCCCCACGGCCGGATAGATGCAGGGAACCGGGATGCGGATCCTTCCTGTCCGGCTGATCGACGTGGTTTCACCCACCCGCCTGCCACTACACGAGGCTTCAGGCCGGCTCTCGCGCGACCGGTGATCGATGTCCGGCGAAGGCTGTTCCTGGACACGCGGGCGCGGACCTGCCGGTGATCGTTCCTGCCACGATATCGTGAAGTCGCTCAGGTCGAATAGAAGAAGCGTCCGCGTTCGAACTGCATCCCCCCAATGGCGAACGGTGGCGATGGTTTGGCGCCGATCCGCCGGTAGTGCGCCCGCCCCGGCAAGCCGCTGCACGAGAGGGCTTTTGGCCTACGATGGGGAAAGCCATGCCCTGTCCGGGGGCAATGGTCCGGAGCCAGCACCGGCTCTTATCCGGCACTCCTCCATGCTATCCCGGCATCGGGCGCGGCAACGCGTCGTCCGATTGATGGCTTGGTTTCGAACCCGATTCTGCGGCAAAAGTTAGCTTGGACCGGAGCCTGAAGGCTCCATGGATTCGATGCACAGCGAATATGGACGAGCTTACAATATTCGCCATAACAGCCAAATTCACTGGGCAGCATATATGTACGCGGAGAAAATAGTGAAGCGGATGTCATTCGCGGACTTGTGGGGGCACTCAATGAGGTTCCGACAGTCCCCGTGAGGCTTTTGTGTTGCTGGTTTATGGGGTTTTTGTTGAGTCAGATCTATATTTCTCGGAAAGTGCACCGCAGGCGGCTGAAAGATTTGAGCTGACCCCATTATGGAGTTTGCCCAAGCGATCGAGCACGTCTTCCTCGATGGCGCAATCCACATCCCTTCTGAATCGGGGGTCGACATCAATTTTGCTGAAAAGGAAGCGGGCAAAGACCTGTCCGACGGCAACATCGGTCGGATAATGGACGCCGCAAATGACCCGATTTGTGCCATAGCGCACACCACGCGCCATGACGGCTGCGCGACGGTCCGGCATTACCTCCGCAAGCACCAAACCAGCCAGGTATCCGTTGGTAGCATGGCCTGACGGATAGGAATATGTATAGGACACCGCAGGCGGCGGTGTCTGCATCAGGTAAGATGCATAACATGGTACGATTGACGGATCTTCGACAAATGGCCGCTGCCGGGCGGGGCCCGTCTTGATATCGCTGTACGTACCAGCATCGGCCAGAACCCAATTCAGAATATGAGCAAGAATTGGCCTTTTTGTTTTACTAAGTGTTCTGCCAGCTGATGTTTCGAAGCGTGGCAGCAGCGAGTCATAGGAATACGCCTCGGCATCTTGAAAAGCCTCGACTTTCGCTGCCGCGTCCACGAACTGTGATGCTCGGACTTGGTCGAGATCGATCATACCAGCATCTGATTCTTTTGGGCTCGGGGGCTTCGGGGGCAGTGGAAATTTCAGACTTGTCGTAGTTGGATACTGCACAAGGTAACGGTTCTGCTGCGTCGACATGGTTTCCGCATATACAGCAGAATAGCCAAGAAGCATCGTAGCGACAAAGCCCACCCCGGATGCTCGCATCGCGCCACCAAAAAGCTGACGGTTGCAGCGTAAAGTGTCTGAGACGCAGGATTTGCCGACTCTCACCCGCTTCATGTTGCAGACCCACATTCTATTCGACCCCCCGGCGGCATGGAACACGACAACCGGCGGAGATTAGCATTTTTTTGCGAGCCGGATAGTTCCAATCCACCGTAAAATGCATGCTGTTTTGGATGTATATTTTTCAGTGAATTAGTCGAGAACATGATATCTATTCCAGACAAGGCACTGCGGGCCTCAAATTCCCGGATGGGTAATGCTCGCGGTCGAAGACCAAGACGTTACGTTAATATCAAACTGGCAGGCGGAGGGTTCAGATGGGTATCGAAGTTGCCGGGGCGACAGCGGGCACGCTGCGATTTTTCCTGAATGGCCATCGTGTCGAGATGGATCATCCCTCGGTCGATACCTTGCTCATCGATTATCTGCGGGAACCGGAGGTTGGCCTGTCCGGCCCAAAAAAGCCTTGCGGGCAAGGCGGCTGCGGTGGCTGCACCGTTATCGTGTCGGAATGGGATGTAGCGCAGGACGCCCCGCGTCACAGGGCGGTCAATGCCTGTCTAAAGCCGCTCGTCAGCTTGCAGGACCGTGTCGTGACCACGATCGAAGGTACCGGTGCCGCTCGTCGACCCAATCCGCGCAATCTCAACTTTACGCCGGTCTTCAGTCGAACAGCTGCGCCTGCACAGGAAGTCCCGGCATCTCTGGAACATGCGCAGGCTGCGAACGAGGCGAAAAGTCGGGAGGTGCTGGAAACCGCCGACAATGCCCAACAGATGCAAGGCGGAGGCGCGACGACCTTTGGGCTGCAGGTGTCTCTCCGTGACGACGTGCCGGACTTTCCGTCCGAATTCAGTCACTCGGGCATCAACCCCGTCGCGTGGCGGCTAGCGATCAACAACGGCACGCAGTGCGGATATTGTACGACTGGCTTCGTCATGAACATGTCGGAGTTCATCAGCAACAATCCACGAGCGACAAAGCGCGAGATCGAGGCCGCACTGGATGGAAACCTGTGCCGGTGTACCGGATATCGACCGATCGTGACTGGTTTTCAGACGCTCGCCTCCGACTGGACGGAGCAGGACGAAGCCAATCGGATGAAATGCCTGGCGGACCCTGAAACCGAGGCTCAGAAACCAACAGGCGAACTGGTCATCCCGTTTCCCGATCAGGCCCGCCACGCGCCATCAGGCGTCGACGTTTCGGACGGAGATCGACGCTGGCTGTCGCCGCAGGATCTCGATGCCCTCGTCAGCCTGATGCAGGCCAATCCCGAGGCTCGCCTTGTGGCGGGCAATACGGCGTTCGGGATATATAAGTCCGAGATCGAGGACAGTGTGGTTCGCCTGTCGACCGCTCAGCTTCCTGAACTTCACGGCGCGCCCATCATCGATCACGACTTGCTCGATGTAGCGGCGGGAACGACCTATTCCGACCTTCTTGCTCTGGCCGCCCAGGTGATGGCCGACCAAGGCGAGATGGAACCGGGGCCCGATGGTGTAGACATTCCCGTTGCCACGACCGCTCTGGGTGCCGTGTATTACATGGCAGAGCGTACGGCCGGGCGGATCGTGCGCAACGGTGCGACGCTCGGGGGCAACACGATGTTGGTGCTCCATCATATTCTGTCGGGGCAGCCCTTTCCCAGTGACCTGCTGACTGCGCTCGTTGCGATCGGAGCAAGCGTCGAGCTGCTTGAAGTGCCCGCAGTCGGCCCAGCCATCCGTTCCGTTGAAACGCTGGAAGCGCTGGTTGAACGCTGCCTGGATACGGCAGGCCTTGCCGAACGACTGGTCCTGCTGCGGTATCGGATCCCGACGAGGCAGCCTGGGTCAGTCATCCTCCCGCAGAAAGTCGCGTTACGGGACGTAAATGCCCATAGCATCATCAACCATTGCTGTCGGCTGGAACTGAACGCCGCGGGTGAAGTGACCGAGGCGGTTCTGGTATTCGGTGGCGTGGCCCCTTATCCTTGGCGTGCCTCACAGACCGAAGCTGCGCTTCGCGGTCAGCGACCAACGCTTGCGGGCGTGGATCAGCTCGCGGAAAAGTTGGCAGGCGAGGTTCGCAACGAACTCGATCGCTGGAGGGACCGAATGGCCTCCCTGCCGTCAGAGGGGTTCACCGATGGTTATCGGGTGATGCTGACACTGTCGGCGCTCTACAAGGACATCGTCCATGCCTGCATCGTCACCGGCGAAGCGGTGCCGTCGGAAGACCGTTCCGCGGCATTGGTCACATGGGGACGATGGCCAGCCAGCGGAGGCATGCAGAGCTACAAGATTCAGGATTGGAAGGCTCCGGTATCACAGCCCTATGTCAAGATCCGGGCAGTCGACCAGGCGTCGGGCCAGGTCCGCTATACCCATGAGCTTCCCGTACCGCCGAGGACGATCAACGCGTCGTTCGTACAAAGTACGCAGGCGTTGGCCGACTGGCATTTCACGGTGCCTGGTGTCGGGGAACCGGTCAGCCCCGAGGAACTCCGCCTACATCTTCGCGATCGCTTTCCGGCGTTTATAGACCTGATCAGCGCGCAAAACGTGCCGACGGCCGGGGTCAACCTGCAAGGCATGGGCGGGGATCAACCGGTATTTGCCACGAGTCGATGCGAATATGTCGGTCAGGCGCTGGCCCTTGTCGGCGCAGCGTCGGAAACCGACGCCCATGCGATTGCAGGTTACGTAACCAGGCGGTGCATCGGCTATTCGGTGCCGGAGGCAGCGCCCGGTGTGGTTGCGCAATGCATCCTGACGATCGACGAGGCCATCGAACACGGCAGCATCTATCCCGACTGGCCCAAACAGATGACCTTCATGTCGCACATATGGCGTGTGACACGGCCCGGCAGCGATTTTGCCTGGGCGGCCTATCAGCGGCCACCGCTTGACCGTACCCGGAGCGCTGTCGAAGGTGTCATCGACAATGCGCCTTGTATGGTCGTCAGCGGCACCCAGACGGTCGGCGGGCAGGCCCACTTCTATATGGAACCGCAAGCCGTGCTGGTGGAACCTGGAGAGGGGCGGCGTTTCACCGTTCGACCATCGAGCCAGAGCCCGATGGAGATGCACCAGTCGACGGTGATGGCGCTGGGCGTCCAGTTCAACAGCATCGACGTGCGGGTGCCACCGCTCGGGGGTGGCTTCGGCGGCAAGACCGAGCAGGCGCGCTTCGTCACGGCGGCGGCCGCGATCGCCTCCTACGCAACCAAACGACCGGTTCGCCTGACCTTGTCGCGTGAACAGGATATGGCCATGATCGGCAAGCGCCATGCCTATTATGGCCAGTATCAGGTGGCCATCGACACGGGAGAGAGCCGACCGGAGGACAAGGGCCTCATACGGGGCCTGCTGAACCGGATGTGGGGCGACGGGGGCGCATTCTACGACTGCTCGTTCATCGTTGCGAACTGCATTCAGGCGCGTGCCGATAACGCCTATCGGATCACGAATTTCGAGAATCAGGTTGACGTCTGCAAGACCAACACCGCACCCAGCACCGCCTTCAGGGCGTTCGGGGATGTCCAAAGCAAGATCATCCTGGAAAGCGCGATCGATGACGCCGCCTTTGCCATAGGTCTGCGGGCCGAAGCGGTTCGCGAAAAGAATCTCTACTACCGAGGCGATGTTACACCGTTCGGGCAGGCATTATCCGATTGCTATATTCGAGATGTTTGGGCCTTTCTGAAAAAGGCCTGCGCCTTTGATGAGAAGGTCGCGGATGTTGAAAGGTTCAATGCCGCCAACCGCTGGCGCAAGCGCGGTGTCGCGATGATTCCGGTAAAATACGGATCGGGTTACAATCTGGCGATGCTCGAACAGGGCGGCGCCATGATCTCCGTATACCAAGGCGATGGCACGATCGTCATCCATCAGGGCGGTGTCGAAATGGGGCAGGGTCTGCTCACCCAAATGCGTCAGATCGCCGCTTATGTCCTGAATGTACCGATGGATATGATCGAGGTGAAGGCTGCCCTTACCTCGGTCATCCCTAACCCAAGCAGCACCGGCGGATCGACTGGCACGGCTTATAACGGTGAGGCGATCAAGCGCCTGTGCGCCAAGCTACGGGAGCGTCTGGCTGGCTTCGCGACAGACATGCTGACAGAGCATGGTCCCGATTGGTGCGTGATGCAGGGCATCGACTTCTGGAATCATCCAACCGAAGGATGGCAGGCGAAGGTCAAGGTCAACGGGCGTGAGGCGCTCATCTGGCAAAATCTCGTCGCTTTGGCCTATCAGAACCGACAAAGCCTGATGGAGGCGCTAACAGTCCCGATCGCCGGTGGAGATACGCAAAGCCCAGCGCTCACCTACAAACCCTTCGACGAACAGCCCGACTTGCCGGGCTATACCGCGACACAGGGGCAACCGGGCGAATTCGATAATTTTGTTGGATTTACCTATTCGGCCGGATGCAGTGTCGTCGAAGTCGACATCCTCACCGGGGAGACGAAGATTTTGTCGTCCGATTTGGCATACGACATGGGCTGGAGTCTCAATCCGGCGATCGATATCGGGCAGGTCGAAGGCGCCTTCGTTCAAGGTATTGGCTATGTTCTCTCGGAGAAGCTTGTACTGGAGGAGCGGGGACCACAGGCCGGTCGACTGAATTCCGATAATACGTGGACCTACAAGCCGCCAGCTGTCACGAGCATTCCGCTGACGCTCAACACACATCTGTTTCCACGCGATTTGGCGAACGTGCCGTGTAGTGCGACAGACGGCGTCTTGTCGTCGAAGGAGGTGGGAGAGCCACCGCTGGTCTTGGCGACAACGGTCTTTCTCGCTGTCAAAGATGCGGTCCGGACGTCGCGCATCGAGCGTGGTCTTAGTGGCTTCTTCCAGCTTGATGCGCCTGCGACCGTCCAGGAAATTAGTCGGGCCTGTGAGGTTGATGCGGAGCATTTCAAATGATTGACATGCCTGCTGCCCCCTTTCGTGTCGGCGACACGACGTTCCTCGGGCAAAACCGCACGCGGTTCGACCGCTGGTCTTCCAGCGGCCGAACCGGCGCTCAGGCGAATTTGCGGTCGCGCTGAGCGTTCTGTGCTGCGGGTGGGGTGCCGAGCGGACCGCGGCGATCCACCACGCGGATGCCGGCCTTCTTCGCGTCGATCACGAGGCGCTCGGTCACGCCGTTGCCCTGTAAGGCGATGACGTAGCGGGGCTTCAACGAGAGCATCTGCTCGTTGCGTCGGAAGCCGGCGCGGTCGCCGAGCTTGCGGTCGAGACCGAAGCGGACTTGCTGGATGCCGTGCTGTTCGGCCCACGACGCCGCGATACGCTCGATCCCCTTCATGTCGCCGCCATGGACGAGATACATGTCGCCGACACGCTCCCGAACCGCATTGAGGGTGCGCAGCAGGTTGTTGCCAAACGCCTTCATGTCCTCGTCGGTCCGGAAGGTCAGCCGTCCTCCGGCAAACACGACCGGGGTGCCCTGTGCCGTGTTCGCGTCGCGGACCCGCTCGCGGCGAGCCTGAAGGAAGGCGCGGCCGTCAACGATTGCCGACGTCACCCCGAGCGAAATGCGGTTGCCAGTCGACGGGATCCAGGAACGGCCGGTTTCGCGGATGTAGTGTGCCGCTGCGGTATCGCGCATGTGTTCGTAGCAGGTGGCGGCTTCCTCGATCTTCTTGGCAAGATCGATCTTGTCCTCGAGGTTGGCGGTGTTGATCTCCGAACCGTCCTGGTCCGCAAGGAGGAGCCTGATCTCGTCGGTGAGACGGTCGATCGTCGCGTGCTTCTTGGCCGCGGCCCGGTGGAAGAGGTTGACCAGGCCCCAGCCCATCTCCTCGATGTCGCGTTCGAGCGACGTGTTCTGGAGGGTTGCGAACAGGTCGCTCCAGATGGCAGTGGTGGTCTGCTGCAGTGCTTCGGTCGAGGGCGGGCACATGCCCGAAACGTCTTCGGCGCGGGGTTCGAGGTGTCCCAGCTCCAGAGCGGACAGTGCGGCAGCGAGGGAAGTGGTCACGGGGTCAAGCCCTTCATCTGATGGAGGCCGGCGGCCTATCCGCCGGATGCGCACCTCCTGGGCGGCCGAATAAGAGGCGCCCGCACCGGAGCGAAGCGCAGGGAAACCGCAAAAACCGGGGTGGTGCGGGCAGCCGCAAAGCGGCAACTCGGCCCGGATTTTTGCGGTTGCGGGGGTCTCGCGGCCGCCCATGTGCCGCATCTCTCTGGCGGAAGGCTACGGTAAGTCAGGTGGCGTCGGACGAAGACGTGACCACGCTTGCTGCTACGGTTGAAGTGGGGCTCAACCCGAATGTCGCGATGTCGTCGAGAAGGGCCTGCCCCGTTGCACACAGGCGGACCATCGCTGCTGAAGTGATCCGTAGGCGTTCCCTCGGCGCCGATCGCATCGATCATGATGCGGATCTGGTCGACCAGATCCTCGCTCCCGGTCGCGGCATAACCCGCGCACGCCGTCACCTCGGAGAACAGGCCCGGGACGGGCAGGACGGAGGCATCGCCGCCATCCGGGACAAAGCGCCAAGGATTGACGTCCGCACCCTCAGCGATCGCGCTGACGTAAGTGGGATGCTCCGTGTCCAGGCTCTTCCACCCGTCGGTCGTATGCGACGCGTCGATCGCGGAGCGGCAGGCGCTGACGACATCTTCCGCCTCGACCGTGATTTCCGCACGGTAATGGGCAGGGTAATCGCAGTGGACGATGAAGGTTTTCTTGGGACCGGACTCCTGAAGGTTGACGAAATGGGAAACCCGAGCGGTTCGGGTCATTCGTAGCGGGGACGCTCGGTCGGAAAGGCGAGAGGAGGCCAGCCATCGTGAACGCGGGCCTCGAAGCGACCAGCGGAAAGGACGCTGCTGATCGATCGCGCGTGGTCGCCGGTGTTCCAGTCGCGATCGAGATGCGCCTGAACCTCGACTGACATTCGCCGGGCACGGTACTCGTGACCGTTGGGGAAGGTGATGCCAAAGGCGGTCAGCGCCGGATCGGTGCAGAGTTCGCTGGCATCGTACCACCAGCCACCTTCCTCGGGGCCGCCATAGAGCCGTTGGGTGAGGTAAACGGCGACGCTGTGCATGATGGAGATCCTTTCTCGACCGTGAGCCTCGCAGGCTCACAATCCAGAGGAATCCTCTCCTCCAGTTCGGGCTAGTCGATTACGCGCCAGCCCGCAGCGATCCAGCGTTGGCGGTTGGGTGCGTATTTCGCGATCGTGGCGAGGATGATCTTGCGGTGCGGCGTAGCCCCGCCGGCATTAAACTGATGGGCAACGATCGCGGCCGCGTCAGCGGCGCGCGCCGGCCAGCACTCGTCGGCCGTCAGCATGGCGAACGGGAAATCGGTCGCGCCTTCGACGACGAATTGCTTGATGATAGCGCTAGGCATGGGGCCGGCTCCTTGCGAGCGCATCGGTCGCGCGATGGAAGTCGTCGAGCCAGCGCCCCATCGGGGCGCGCTGCTCGGGCGGAAGCGCAGCCTGTGCCGCCTGGAAATCGAGGAGCGCTGTCGGCGCGTCCTCGATGATGCGGTCGACTTCGGCGGGTGAGAGGAGGCCGCGTTCGCGGATGAACTCGGTGATACTGCCGGGACGGGGCGTTGCGCCGCGATGGCCAAGCACTGGCCTGCGCCACAGGCCATCGACGTTGCGGAGGCGAGGCTTGGCTCGCGCCTCCATCAACACGATGATGCGTAGCTCCTCGGCTGAAAGCTCCAGCACCTCGTCGGGCTTGATGCTGCCGCAAAAGTAGCAGCTCGACTTGGGCGGGACGGGGAGGCCGGCGCGCGCGATGCGCGCCTCGCAGTCGGCGCGAGACCAACCCCATTCCCGCAAAGGGTAGCGATAGGCGTAGCGAGGATCCTCGCACCCGATCGCGTGGTGATAACGCTGCGTGTCGCGTCCCGAGGCGTCATAGCCGATCAGCTTCACGACGCGGCCGCCTGCGTCCCAGCAGCGCCGCGCCGGCTCCCACTTGGCGGTCCACGCATCTTGCGGGGCCACCTTCCATTTTTGCGAGCAGGACCCCCCACCAAAGACCACGGAGGGCAGGGTGGCGTTGGTCAGCATGTTCTCGGCGATGCCCGCATAGGGCGGCCAATGTTTGAAGTTTTGGGGCTGGTAGCGGACGATCTCCGACGCGATGCCGCGGTCTGCCATCCACGCCCGGAACAGCGGGATATAGGCATAGGTCTGCGACTTCTCGGCGCCAGGATCTGCGAAGAGAACCATGTCGATCGGCTCGCCGCATTCGGCGAGCTCGACGATCATAGCGGTGGAATCGACGCCGGCGCCCCAGGCGGCGATCACTGGCGGGCGATCAGTCATTGGTCGCGTCCCTGACTACGATCGCGGCGTGAATGATCCGGTAGGACCGCTTGCGGAACGCCGGGATACGGCAGATCGCGCGGGTCTCCGGGTCGCGGAAGAGCGGCGTCTTGCCCTTTGGATTGGCGACGACCTCGAAGCGGGCGCGGTCGCTGCCGTCGCTGAAGCGCATGGGCTCGTCGAAGATGATGGTTTGCCCCGGTTTCGGCGTCGGCTTCGCCTGTTCGAGCTTTCGAGCGGCGAGGTTCGCACGACAGCGCGCGCGCCACTCCGATGCGTACTTGCTGTCGGTCGCTGTCAGCTCGTCGAGGACCGCCGCAGGGCATTCGCTTTCGCACGGCCCCATATGCTCGGTCATATCCTTGTACCCGAAGACGTGACCGTCAGTGGAGCGCGGATTGTACCTGGTGAGGCAGACGACGGCGAAGACTTGGCGGTCGCCGCTCGCCTCAATGCGTTCGCACGCGGCGTAATAGGTCGACCCGACCATGGACGAGGCCAGCACGGTGAGGCGGTGATCGTCGCGCGAGTAGGTGAACTGGTTGTCGAGATAGGCGCGCGGCGTCGCGTGCCCGCGCATGTCGCGCATGTAGAGCCAACCCATGGCGATGCTCCTGGGATTAGAGGATCAGGCGGCAGCGGC
This sequence comes from Sphingomonas sp. 2R-10, assembly GCF_030062225.1. Lineage (NCBI taxonomy): Bacteria > Pseudomonadati > Pseudomonadota > Alphaproteobacteria > Sphingomonadales > Sphingomonadaceae > Sphingomonas > Sphingomonas sp. 2R-10. The sequence continues at coordinate 24,661 of NZ_JASCXF010000006.1, read as the reverse complement.
GAGGCGCGAAGCGCCTACGTCGCCGACCGTTGCAGAGAGCCGGCGCTGGAACGCGGCAGCGTCCAGCAGCTCGGCGATCGGCGCGCGCTGGACGGGACCAGCGTGTTCACCGTTCCGGCAGCGATTGAAGGTGATCTCGCTGTCGGGAAGGAAGCTGCGCGGGCGCACGCGGACCGAAAGGTCAGCATGACGCAGCTCGGTCGTGCCGTCGTCTGCATGATCGCCTGTGTCGGTGTCGATGCGCATCTCGTGTGCAGCGATTCCGATCGCCTCGGCGAGCGAGGCAAGAGCGAGGCGCGCCTGACGATGGAAGGTCCGCTTGGCCGCGGCGTCACCGGCAACGCTGTTGCCGGCGATGGCGAGCAGGGCCGAGCCGGCAATGACGGTCATGCGGTCTTCCGCGCAGCGGAGACGCAGATCGTTGGTGGTGGGCGCGTCGCGTTCCGCGACAGCGGCCAGATTGCGGATCAGCAGCAGGATGGAGGCATCGCGGTCGATCGGTTTGCCAGCGCGCCGGCAGTCGTCGACGCCCGCGTTCAGGGCGTGGAGCGCCGCGGGGACGGTGGTGAGTGCCTCGGGCGAGAGCGCCGCGTTGTGGCAATACTGCGTGTCGTAGAACATGGTCGAACCTCCCGAGCGCCAGGGCGCGCCCAAAAGGCCGAAGGCTTCCTCTCCTCTCCCTGGAACAGAACGGGACCGATGATTATATCTGACCGGTTCTGCTAAGGGGAGTTCGAAATGGCCGACGCTATGGTTCTCTTCACAATGTTCAGCGTCGCGATGGGCGCTGCGATCGTTGGGATCAACAATGAGCCGGTTATCGCGGCGGGGCGCATTCCCGACCTGCACCGCAAGTTGAATGTCGATCTGCGTTCGCCTTCGGCGATCGCGAGCGGCAGGGCGGCAGAGCTGGCGACCAGGTTGGCGGCCGGGATGGCGATTATCTCGATCCTCGTCCTCTTCGTCCGGCACCTTTCCGCCTGAACTACACCGGACCTGCCTGGTCGCCGAAAGCACCGGCAGGGAGCGTCCAAGGATCGGCGAGGATCGAGAGACGCCACGCGGGGTCGTTCGCCTGGGCGAGTTGGTCGGGATGGAGAAGCGCAGCCGGGAACGGCGTGCCGCGATCCGCGAGCTGCACCACGCTGAGTGAGCGGTGGATGGTCTTGCCGCTCGCCGCCTCACAGGCGGCGATGCGCGCGAACGCCGTGGGGAACACAAGGCGGATCGTCGCCCACTGGTCGGGCGATCCGAAGATGCAGGCGCGGCAGGACAGGCGGCCCCAGCCCAGGACGTAGGCTGGGTGAGGGCGCACGCCCGACCGTTCGATCGCGGCCCATACCTGTTCTTCGGTCCAATCATGGACCGGACGCCAATGGTCGACGGCGCGGGCGAGCGTTGACGTGCGGTGCGGCTCGAACGTCGCATAACGCGCGCGGGAGGGGCTTTCCTCGGCGCGCTCGCCGGTAATGACCAGGGTGCGGCCTTGGCTGAAACGCGGTTGATTGCGGATCGCGGCAGCAAGGACGTCGATCTTCAGGGCTGAGCTGCACCAGCGCACGCGCAAATCGGGCGATGTCTGCGGAAAGAGCCCGCGCGTGCCGGCAGGGCCGTTGCCTCCGGCCCGGCCGAAGCCTCTCGGCGTCTCGAAAATGATCGGCGCAGTCGGCGCGTCGGCGCGCGCCAGCTCGCGCGCGAACCCGCCATCGCGCCACGAGCAATAGAGCGCGATCTCGAAGTGGTCGGCGATCGCGCGCACGTAGGAGAGCGTGCAGGGCCAATCCATGAAGGTCGGGCCGTGGCCGTCGACATCATGATGGTGCAGCTCGATGGCGTGCGGGGGCACGCCGAGGCTGAGGAGGTGCAGGAGGGCGGCAAGGCTGTCCTTGCCGCCACTGAACGCCACGACGAAGCGCCGGTAGGCGCCAAGGTCGGGGCGGGCGGCCTGCCCGGTCATGCCGCTTCACGGATCAGTTCCTCGGGCTCGACCGAGACGTCGAGGCCCGTCGCGCGGAGCAGGTAGCCGGCTGCGGCCTCGGCCTTGGCGGCTGCGGTCATGATTGCGCGGCTGTCCTTGCGCAGTACCTTCAGCCACGAGCCGATATAGGCGGCGTGGTCATCGAGGTGCGAGGTGGGGAGACCGAGGTCCGCGCCGAGCAGCGCGGAGGTCATCTCGGCGCACAGCTCCTCGAACGCGTAGGCGTCGTCGCCGAACCGCTTGCCGAAGGTGCGGTCAAGGCGGTCGGGGTGGCCGCTCCAATGGCCGGCCTCATGGGCAAGCGTCGACGCCCAATAAGCGCGGGTCGAGAACAGCTCGACGGGCGGCATGGTGATGCTGTCGGCGATGCGGTCGTAGAACGCGCGATCGCCGCGCATGTGGACCTTCGCCGGCAGCGCGTCGATGAAGCTCTGTGCGCGCGGCGGAAGCTGGTCAGCGGGCGGGACGGCGCTGGCCGGGCTCGGGTAGTAGTCCGGCGAAAGCCCGTCGATCTGGTCGCAGTTGAACACGGCGTAGGAGCGCAGCACGCGTCGCATCTCGTCCGAGGTGTCGCCGGTCACGACCGATTCCACAGTCTTGCTGTAGGATTTATAGAAGATGGCGATCTGCGAGCGCTCGCCCTCGCGGACCTGGCCGCCAAGCGCCTGTGCCTGCTTATACGTCATCCAGGTGCGCGAATTGTAACCCGCGCCCTCGGCACACAGCCACAGCCAGAAGCAGTTGATGCCCTTGTAGGGATCGCCGGTCGCGCGCAGCGGACGGCCAGCAAGGCCGGGTCGCCACGGTTTGACCCATGGCCTCACGCCCGATTCCAGCTTGTCGATGATGGTGTTGGTGATGATGTCGGCAGGCGACGGCTTGTCGGTGGTCTGTGCCATGACACGTTCTCCTGATCTGGTTGAGGCAAACCCGCGCCAGCTTCCTTCCCTTTCGAGAGCTCGGTGTCGGGTCGCAAAAAGAGGGGCGACACTCCGTGAAGAGTGCCGCCCCCAGTCGCCTCGAAGTGCGTGGGAGGGAGGGGCTAGGCCGCCTCGCTCAGATGCTGGCCATCGTCCTGATCGACGTCGGCGTTATCATCGTCGATACCGTCACCATCGTCGGCATCGGTGTCGGTATCCTCATCCTCGTCGGGATCGGTGCCGCTGTCGTCATCGACGAAGCTGGAGCGGAGCGCCGACTTGGCGGGTTTCTCAACGGCGTCGAAGCGCATTGCCTCAGGCAACCAGGCCGTCGCTTTTTCGCGGATCTCGGCCTCGACAATGCCCTGGCCGTTGCAGAGCGAGGCACAGGTGCCGGCAAGGTCACCCTTCTTGGCGTCCTTGTAGCGGCCGCGCAGGATCGGACCGCCAATTTCCTTGAGTGCGTCGAGCATGACGTCCTTCTTGACCCGTCCGAAGTAGTTCTCGGCGGTCGGGCGCCACCAATTCCCGACCTGGATGTCGAGAAGGCGACCAAGATGGTCGTGGAAGCCGTTCTGGCGATAGCCTTCGGCGACGTTGAGGGTCGGTTCGAGCGTCCGCGCGATCGAGAACGCCACCCATGCCCCCCGCGCTTCGTCATCGAGCGCCCGGAAAGCGTCGAAGCGCGCGGTCATGGTCGGCAGACCCGCCCAGCTCGTGTCGAGCCGCTGGCGTTGGTCGTCGATGGTCTGGGACGCCAACGATCCCTCGTCGCGGAACCCGACGATCGGGAAGCCCGCGGCGCTCGACTTCAGGGTCGAGTGGCTGGGGATGTGGGCCTGCTCGAAAACCACGTTCTGCGCCATCAGGAAGATGGTCAGGTCGAGCGCCATCGCCGGGTCGCTGGCGATGTGAGCGACGAGGATCTGGCGGCGCTGGGTCGCCAGTTCATCGATCAGCGTGGCGCTGAGCTTCGGACCCTGTTCGCCGTCGCCGGCATCGCTGTCCCCGGCTGCGCGCCCCGACTCCTTGGGCGGTGCGTTCGGATTCACGATCGGCTTTTCGCTGAAGAGGCGGGTGTGGACGCGGGGTTCACCGTCGCCCCCGATATAGAGGAACGTCCCGATCTGCGCTTTCAGCGCCGGATCGATCTCGTGACGGGCGTCCTCGATGGTTTCCAGTTCGCGCTCGATCGCCTCGATGCGCTCGTTGGCCGCCTCGGCCTCGGTGCTGCCGTCGGGCAGTTCCTGCTCGAGTTGATCGATCAGGGCATCGTTCTCGGCCGACAGTGCCTCGACGCGAGCGGACTCGTCGTCGGTAAGGGCGCGGGCCGGAGCGTGATACTCATGAAGCTGGCGCTCGATGTCGTAGGGGACGTGCGTCGCCGCGATCGGCGTGACGAACGCGAGACCCTCGGCCTGCGCCAGTTCGGCCGCGGCCACTTCCAGCTTCTTGGCCGCGAGCCTCTCGATCAACTCGACATCGGCCCAGTTCTCGTCGATCTCGGTGGCGAATAGATCGGCTTCGATACGGCCGCCTGCTGCGACATAAGCGTCCCGACCGACGAAGCGGGCCTTTGCATCATTCCCCTTGACGGTGCCGTTGAGGATGGCGCGGCGCACGTTGTCGGGATTGTTGCCGTAATAGGACCGCTGCATCTGCTCGAATACGCGAGCCTGACGATCGGTATCGGGACTGACCGCATAGGCCTGCGCGACAGCTAGCGTGATCTCACCGGCGCCGAGTGCCTCGAAGATGGGGGGCGCGAGCTTGGCGAGGGCGAGACGCTGCTCGACGAACTTGACCGACACGACCTGCTGGATCGCTACCTGCTCGACGGTCATGCCGTGCTCATCGATCAGCGTCCTGAAGGCATCGCAATCGTCAGCCGGATTCATCGGCACCCGCTGGCGGTTTTCGGTGAGGCTGGCCCCGACGGACGCGGCATTATCGTTCGCCAGGACGAGGACGGGCACCTCGTGATCGGCAGGCAACGTCCCTCGCTCGATCAGAAGCTGGATCGCGCGCAGGCGTCTGCCGCCTGCCTTGACGGTAAAAGTGCCGGCCTTCTTGAGCGGCGTCACCACCAGATTCTGCAATAGGCCGTTCTTGGCAATGCTCTCGGCAAATTCTTCAAGGCCGACTTCACGGTTGCGCCGGCGCACATTCGCCTTCGACAGCGACAGGTTCTTGACCTTCACGGACTGGATCATCGGTCATACTCCATTCGGGGATCGGCGCGCCGTTGTCCCACGGTCACGCAAGCCTGCTCATCAGACTCAAAAAGCCGAAGGCTCCCTCCCCTCCGTTCGATCGAGCGGGGAGAAAGTCCTTGGTTCCTCAGGCGGTGATGCGGTCGATCACCGTCGCGGCGGTCGCGACGGGCACGAACATCCGCGTCTTGTGCTGGATGATCTCGGTGAAGCACCCGGCCGCCTTCAGCTCGGCAAGCCGCGTGTGCGGCCAATCGAGCAGTTCGAGGCGCTGCTGGCCCGCGACCAGGCTGCGCTTCAGCCGGTACGCGCCCACGGCCGCGATCTCGCCGCTCGTGATAACGTGCTTGGCGGTCTCTGCCCCCGAGACGGTGATGGTCGCGGCGATGCCGAAGGCGTCCGCGAGCTTGGAGACCAACGGGGCAGGCACGATCCGGCCGAGGAAGGACTCGCCGTCATCGGTGTTGAGACGCCAGACCTGGACATGATCGTCGGGCAGGCGATCCCACACCGGCAGGAGCAGGCCGGTGACGAGGTATAGCGTGCTGGTGCGGGTCTTGCCCGACATCTCCTCGACCTCGGCCTGCCACAGCGCCGCCCACTCGTCCTCGCTCGCCTCCTCCCACATCGTCTCGGCGAGAAGATCCTGCCGCATCCGCTCGCTGCGTGTCGGGCGAACCAGTTCGTAGCGGCGCACGATCTCGCCGTCGTCGTCGGTCAGCGAATAGGTGCTGCACCGGATCGCGGCCTTGCCCGATTTCCGGTTTACCATCGGCCGGGAATCCTCGCCGAGGGTCCGCAACGCGCGATCGAGCGCGAGCGGCTTGTAGCGTTCCTCGGTTTCGAGCCGGAGGATCTCGGTCTCGGCGGCGCTGGTCTGGTCGCGCCGGATGACGGTGCGATCGAGGATCGTGATGCGCTCGGCGTTGATGCTCTCGACACCCAGATCGAGCGTGCCGGCCTCCTTCGCCGCCTCGATGCGCGCCTCGATCAGGCCGAGATACTCGTCAAAGATCGCGTTTTGCATCGCGATGCGCAGCGCCAGGATGCGATTGAGCCAGCGCTGGATAGGCGGCAAGTCTTCCTTGAGACCGCCCCCTTCGCCCTCCAGATCGAGGCCGGTGAGCTTCTGGAACTGGTCGAGCGTGGTGGAGCGCAGCTTGCCATCGGCGAGCAGGCGAAACCACTGTTCCAGCGACTCCTTGGCATAGTCGCTTTCGAGATTGTCGCGCGGGTCGAACAGGCCCTGGCCGCCCGTCTGCCGCTGGCCGCGGGTGAGCGCGCCCAGACTGTCGAGCCGGCGCGCGATCGTCGAGATGAAGCGCCGTTCGCCCCGGCAGTCGGTCGACACGGGCCGGAACGATGGCGCGGTCGCCTGATGCGTGCGGTGGGTGCGGCCGAGCCCCTGGATGGCGGCGTCAGCACGCCAACCGGGCTCGAGGAGATAGTGGTTGCGACGCGATTGGTTCGCGCATGTCAGGCTCGCATGGTAGCTGCGGCCAGTCCCGCCAGCATCGGAGAAGATCAGGATCTTCTTGGCACCGCGCATGAACGCGTCGGTTTCGGCGAGGTTGGTGCGGGGCGAGCGACTTTCGACGCGCTGGCGGCCGTGTGCGTCCATGACGACGCGCCGGCTGCGCCCCGTCACTTCGGCAACCGCATCGGTGCCGAAATGCCCGATGATATGATCGAGGGCGGAGCCGACGACGGGGAGGGCGCAAAGCTGCTCGACCAGGTTATCGCGCATCTCGAGCGCCTCCTGGCTGAACACAGGTCGCCCGTCTTTGTCCGACATTGGTTCGGAGCGGATCTTGCCGGTCTCATCGACATAGGTCTTCATCTGCCGCACCGGGAAGGCAGCGGTCAGATACGACATGACGAACTCGCGCGGGGACAGCTCGATGTCGAGGTTGGCACGTTCCTCGACCGTCAGCGCGGCAAGCGCCCGGTTGAGCATTGCCTCGGACGTGGAGACGAGTTGGATCACGACGCTCTCGCCGCGGTCGAGATCGGCGCGGATCGCGGGGATCAGCGCGGGCAGCTTCATGCCGATCAGGAGTTGGCAGAAGAACCGCTGCTTGGTGGACTCGAAGATCGAGAGCGCGGCCGCCTTAGCGCCGCTGTTATAGGTATCCTTCGAAAAGCTGTCGGTGACGCGGGTCGCGTCGAGTGCGGCGCGCAGATTGGAATGAATAATTGCCCACGCATCAGCGTATGCGTCGTACACCTCGATCTGGTCGGGGGTCAGGTTGTGGTTGAGGATGTCGTACTCGACCCCGGCGAAACTCAGGGCGCGAGCGACATAGAGACCCTGCATCTTGAGGTCGCGGGCTATTAGTTCCATCGCCGCGATCCCGCCACGGCGAAGGCTGTCGACGAAAGTCCGACGATCGGCGAACGCCGTACCCGGACCCCACAGGCCGAGGCGGGTGGCATAGGCGAGATTGTTGACGTCGGACGCGCCGGTCGCGGACACGTAGAGGACGCGCGCGCGGGGCAGGAGGTTCTGCAGGCGGACGCCGGCGATCCCCTGGTCGGAGCCGTCCTTGGTGCCGAAGCGGCCTTCGCCGCCTGCGACACCGGCCATCTCGTGCGCCTCGTCAAATACGACCATGCCGTCATAGTCGCCGCCAACCCATTCGAGGATCTGCTGAAGCCGGGTGCCCTTGTCGCCGCGATTGGAGCGGAGCGTCGCATAGGTGAGGAAGAGGATTCCCTCGCCGGCTCCGATGGGGGTGCCGAGCTTCCATTGGTTGAGATGCTGGATGTCGAGCGCGAGACCGCCCACGGCGGTCCAGTCGCGACGTGCGTCCTCGAGCAGCGTTTCCGTCTTCGAGATCCAGATGTGCTTGCGGCGACCCCGCAGCCACTGGTCGAGGATGATCGCGGCGACCTGACGGCCCTTGCCGGCGCCGGTGCCATCCCCGAGGAAGAAGCCGGTCCGGTAGGCACGGCCTTCCTCGGCGGGCGTGAGCGAGAGGCCCTCCTCTACGGGTTTGAACCGGCCGGGGATGTCTCGCTCAAAGGCGTCGCCGGCATAGATCAGCGTTTCGAGCTGGGCGTCGGAGAGCGTCTTCGCGTCGACCACCGACTGCGAGAGGGTAGGGACGTAGGAGGGCCGGGGCGCGGTGATCGAGCCCATCGCGATCGATTCCACCAGAGCCGTCGGATGCGCAGACGCGCACGCGATCGCGATCCGGCTCGGCCGGTAAGGCAGGTAGACACCCACGGCTTCGCCGGTTCGAAGCGGTTCAGCGAACACCTTGTAGTCTATCGGATGCGCGACCTGCGATTGTCCGACTTTTGCGGCGGGTGGGCTCAGGCGCGATTTGCCGGAAAGACCGGCCAGCAGCGTGCTGCGACCGGCGGGGCGGGGGAGCAGCGCGGACACGCGCGGGGCAGGGGGCACCGCCGGCGCGGAAGTGGCAGCGACAATCGCCGCGAGGGCATCGGCGAGCGTCGCGCAGCGGACCAGCTCGGCCCGGTCACCGTCGCGCTTCTCCAGCACCATGATCTTCACGGGCTGTGCGGTGCCATGCTTGGCATAGGCGTTCGCCGGCAGCGCGAGGTGCAGCGTGAGCGTGCAGCCCTCGGTCGCCTTCGCCCAGGCCCGGCTCGACGTCTCGACCCGGTCGGGCAGGATGGCCGCGCAACGACCTCCGGCGCCCAGGCGCATCAGTGCTGCGCGGAGGTGGCGGAACGCAGCAATGGGATCGGCATGACGGCCGGCGCTGCGTGAGAAGGGCGGGTTGATGAGGACCGCGGTAGGACGAACGCCCGGTGCCAGCAGGTCGTGGATCAGCTCGGCGTCGTGGCGGGTGACAGTGACGCCGGGGAAGGCTGCGGCGAGCATCCCGGCGCGGGCAGGATCGAGTTCGTTGAGAACGAGACGGGCACCGGCACGGCGCGCGAACGTGGCAAGCAGGCCAGTTCCGGCAGAAGGTTCGAGAACCAAGTCTGTCGATGCGATCCGCGCCGCCAAGGCAGCGAGATACGCGATCGGGGCAGGGGTAGAGAATTGCTGGAGTTCGATCTGCGCTTCACTGCGCACAGTATGCGTTGGGAGGTTAGCGACGAGTTCCGTGAGCATGGCGAGGCAGTCGAGCGGCGCGGAGGGGAGACCGGCCTGGCTCAGGTGCATGACCTGGGCAAGTTCGAGCATATCGTAGGTGTCGCGCTGCGACCAGTGGCCGTCGGCCGACGATCTCCCGTAAGCCTGCTCCATGACCCGCAGCAGCGTGTTGCGCTGAAGCGATCCGGTACGAGCGATGATTTCGGCAACTACCCTTGCCGCGGTGATCGAGGGTTCGGTACAATCGAGTTCGAGGGCTGCGGTTGAAGTGCGCATCATGGCCTCCGTTATGTCCACCCGGTGCCCATCACCGGATCAACAAGCCGAAGGCCCCCTCTCCTCTCGACGGCGGAAGCGGTGCACAGAGCCGACGCAAATGTGCGCGGACGGTGGACGCCATTGAATATAGCAGGCCGGATAGTCGGCTACCGGTTGTGGTCGATACGAGAAATACGAGGCGGTAGGAACGTCGTCATGAAGGCGTGCAAAAATGCTGTACGAACACCCGGCCTTACTATCCGGCGCCTCGACGAGGCGTTGATAGCAAGCCTATTTTTCTTGTGGCCTTGCGCGGCTGATGCATTCCAGATCGAGGCGTCGTCGGAGAACGATATCGTGGTGACAGGCCGCAGACCGGCCTCGGACGTGCCAATCGTCGATCACTATTCTACCGAAAGCATCAATAATCTCGGCGCCATCTCCATCGGAGAAGTTATAGCCCGGCTGGAGCGACGCAATGGCGGTCGATCCTTCTCGATACTCGTGAATGGACGACGCCTCGCGAATATCTCCGATATAAGAGAGATTCCACCGGAAGCCTTGCAAAAAATCGATATTATTGATCGTTCACATGCAGGAATTTTCGGATTGGATCCGAACAGCAACGTTCTTAATCTGGTGCTTAAACCCAGTTTCAATGCCATATCCGCAGACGCGAGCGTCAAACAGCCGACTGAAGGCGCTGCGACAAATGGCGTGACCAACCTACGATATACACGGATCCGGGAGGAACGTCGGCTCAACGCGTCATTGTCTGTGCAAGGCGCCGCCGCGCTCAACGCTCGCGACAGGCCTGGCTTGTTCATTTCTGATCGCAATGACGCCCTGTTACCGTACCGTACCTTGCTTCCATCCAGTCGGTCAGCGACCCTGACGAGCGGAATCGCCCTTCCGATTGCCGGCATCAGCACCAACATTTCAGTCGAAGCCAATAGCACTGCAACACGACAGATTACCCGCTTCTTCAATGGCAACGGAACTTCCCCTGACGTGCAAACATCTGCGGAGGCAGTTGTGCGTGGTATCATCGACGAGAGTCGAAGCCGATCCTATCAGCTTAGCACGACGGCGTCGGGCAATCTTGGGAGGTTGTCGTGGACGGCTGAGATGACAGGCGCGCGAACGGAAAGTCGGACTGGCAGCATGGCTTCGAGAATGACCGTCAATGCGTCAACGTCCGCGCTTTCAGCCTTGCTACCCAATAAGTTCGAAGCATTGGATGTCGATAGTGGTGGCGATAGTCTCACCGCTGCCCTGGCCGGCACCGGTCCCTTACTTAAGCTTCCCGCAGGAGATGTGACAGGCAGCGTCCGCCTGTCACGCAGCGTGCAACGCCTGCGTACGAGGTCGCTTACAAATCCAGACGGTTCGACGCTGTTTCGCCAGCACCGCTCCAGGGCACATGCTGCCATCGACCTCCCGATTACAGGGTCCGATCAGCCGATAGTTGGGCAGACATCGCTAAGTGCAAATGGTGATTACGAGTATGTCACCGGAGTCGGAGTACTGCCTGCCTATGATCTCAGCCTTTCATGGCAACCGATCGCGATGTTGTCGCTTAGCATAGGCCGAACAGTCACAAAGGCGCAGCCGCCACTAGGCCGTAACCGAGACCCTGTCATATCGATCCCTGGCGTGCTTGTCGTCGACAACACGAATGGGCAAAACGTGCTTGTGACCCGCATATCGGGGGGAGCCCCAGATTTACGAGCCGCTGGACAGGTAGACCAATCAGCACGCCTGAACCTGAACGGATCCATCGGGGCAACGGCGCTTTCAGCAACTATAGAATATGCTTCTACAGCAATCGTTCAGCCGATAATTTTCGCCGCCTATCCTACACCTTTGTTCCAACAGCTTTTTCCTGCGAGGTTTACGAGAGATGCAAGCGGCAGGCTAACGGCGATAGACGTGCGACCGTTCAACGGCACGGAGGAACGTCGAAAGCAAATCAGATCAACCGTTCACGCGGCCGGTCATTTTGCGGGAAGTGACGGCGACTGGGATATGAATATCTCTCATGGCTGGCTCTTGAGCGACAGGCTCCGCACAGAGGTTCCCGGCAGGATCATCGATCTCCTTGCGACGCCTCTGGACGGGATACAGGGTACTTCCCGTATGACTGCAAATCTGGATGCCAGCGCCTCCTACGAGGGGCTCCGTTTGCAATTTGGCTCACGCTGGCGGCAAGCGACCCAAGCGCGGGATATCACCGCCGCGCAGCCCTATTCGATCCGATACGGCCCACTTTGGACGATCGATACCGAGATTTCTTATACCTTCCGACGGGTCGATCATGCTGGCGCGGCGGAAGGAAAGCCGTTGCGGGTGTGGCTGTCGGTAGAAAATCTGCTCGGTCGCCGGCTACGTGTGACTGACTCGAATGGAGCTACACCACCCGCATTCCAACAAGGTTTCACCGACCCCACAGGTCGCGTGATCTCGCTGAGGATGAGCAAAGTCTTGTGACCACGAAGTGGAGCGAATCTATTCCGAATAAGCAGTCGATATCGGTCGAGAGTTTCCTACCCCTCTTCTATCATGACAACGACTGCAATCCGGTCAGCTTTAGGGAGTGGAAATAATGAGGTTTACTGCTTTTCTCGTTGCAGTTGGGGCCATGGTTGCCGGTGCGCCTGCCTTCGCAGCACCTGTATCGCTGAGCTTTCAAAATGCTGGCACCACGGCGATGACTGTCTCCAGGGTCAACACCTGCGGGGTGCTCGCGCCTACCCCAACGACCGTCAATATCGGCACCACCTCAGCTGTTTCGAGTACGGATTGCGGATCGGCGGCCTCAGCCGCGAACGTAACCTATCGAATGGGAACTAAGCAGTGCATCTTCCGAATCTCGACCATCTTCACGCCGGGAAACCCCATTCTCGGCACGTCGGGTTACTGGACCCCGAACGCCAACACCGAAGCAAGTGGCGGCGCCACCTGTAGGGTGGTCAGCCAGGACGTGTCCGGCGTCTTCACAACCGGCGCGTTCAAAGCTGTCTTCTCGATGAGGTGACGATCGAGCGGGGAGGGGGCTCCCCCTCCCCGTTTACGATTTGGATACCATGGCATGTTAGCTTGAAACGGTCTTTCCATGGGAGCAAGCACCGTGAACGTCGGCGTGACACGTAATGCCTACATGGCGAAGTATCTTTACGCCGGAGGTGCCGCCGCTCCACCCAGAAAGCCCGCTACCGATGCTGGGCCGCAAGGTACAACTCGACCAACCGCTGCCGGAGTGACCGTCCAGATTTCCGATCAGGCCAAAGCCGCTCAGTCGGCTCTTCAGAATACTTCTGCATCTGAAACGGTAAAGTCGAAGGTGAACTCGTTGTATGAAGAGGTCCGCACACGTGGCTCTTCTGTCACCTTCGATACGTCTTTACCGGGCGAGCTCCTAGACGTTTCATCGTTGACCGATGATGACCTGGCAAAAATCGCAGTCGACCGCGAAGGTGCGTTCTCGAAGGAGCTTTCAGATTACGCGACCGGCGCTTTGGCTGCCCGGATGAAGGTTTCACTGGAGCCGTACGAAAACAATGTGTTTTCCGGTGACCGGAGAGGTCATGCTATGACGATCAACAAGCTTTATGATCAGATGTCTCCAGACACGCGGATCGCGCTAGGCTGGACGCCAGCCATGATGGCTTCCAACAACAGGATGCTGGAAGGTGACACGCGGCTGTTCGGAAAATTCGACGAGGATATCGTTATGAGTAACCTGTTCGCCGCAACGAGACAGGGCGGGCTCAGTTTCGCTGTGAATAAGGCTGGCTGATACCGCAACGCGCGCGCCATGCATCGTTCCAGTCGTCGAATCCTTCGGGCGGTGGACGATCGATGACCTCCCGGCCATTGGCGGCGAGGTGACCATATGATTTCTGGAACAGGCGCTCAGCGGCGCTGCCGCGATCGCGATAGGCAATAACGCGACGAACTTTTTCCGGGATCGCGACGAACGCCAGACGCTCGACGCCCCCCAGCGCCCATGTCGGCGTGCCAAACCACGCCATTGCCGACATCGCATCCTCGGTTCCCTCGGCCAGCCCCAGTTCATCGGTGGCAGGTGCCAAACGGATGGCTGACGTACCAAGCAGACCGAGCGAAACCTTCGGTTTGGGGATCGGCTTGTGCAATACGTCCAATGGATCGAGGAAGGTGCGCTGGACGGCGACGACGCCCTCATCATTTTCGAACGCGGCGATCATGGCCGGCATGATGCGCTTCGTTGGGCCAGACCCGAGGATCGTGGAGGGGTTGAAGCGCAGGGAATTTGGGTAAGGGCCGGATAGACCCCGGGCGAGAAGATAATCCTGGGCGAGCGTCTGGGCGAGGGGCGGGCTCTCCCTCCAGAGGCGTAACGCCAGCGCGCTCAGGTCGCGCTTGGGCTTGGTCTCGGACATCGACAATGGGCCGCGATCATGCAGCTTGTGGCGCTGGAGCGCCTTCAGGACTTCAATCGTGGTGCAGCCCGCGAAGCAGTGAAAAAGAATGGCGGTATCCCCGAGCCGCACGCTGAGACTGGGCGAGCCATCCTCGTGAGCGGGGCACCGGCATTCGCCACGTGTTCCCCGCCAGACACCGCCGAGATGTTCGACAATGTTCTTGGCGCGGATCTCAGCGTCAAGCGGCAGTCGTGCCATCGCGATCGTCCTGTGGGCTTGATAGGTTTCGTTCATGGGAGCCTCCGGAATCAGGGAACCGAAGACCAGTTGGCTTCCTGGGGTCGGTTCCGGCTGAGGGCGAAATGACACCCTAAGCGTCGGCGTCTTTCGGCCAGAGGTATTCGCCGGTGAGCAGGATGTGCGCCCATCCCAGCGGCGAGACATGGGCGAGCAGATGGTCCGGCGTATCCAGCCCTTCGCGACGCCGGGCCTCGACGGCATGGCCGAGATGCAGGGTGTTCCAGTAGACGATGATAGTGGTGAGCAGGTTGAGGCCCGCGATCCGGTAGTGCTGGCCCTCGGTGGTACGGTCGCGGATCTCGCCTTGGCGGCCGATACGCAGGGCGTTCTTGAGCGCGTGATGCGCCTCGCCCTTGTTGAGGCCGACTTGGGCACGGCGCTGCATCCCGGTGTCGAGAATCCATTCGATGATGAACAGGGTACGCTCGATCCGGCCGACCTCCCGCAGGGCGGCGGCCAGATCGTTCTGGCGCGGATAGGCGGAGAGCTTGCGCAGGATGCGGCTCGGCGCGACCTGCCCGGCACTCATGGTGGCGGCGCAACGGAACAGGTCGGGCCAGTTGGAGACGATCAGCGCCTCACGCGCCTTTCCGCCCACCAGTGGACGCAGTTCGGTCGGCGTGGCGGCGGGATCGAATACGTACAGCCGTTTGGACGGCAGGTCGCGGATGCGCAGCACGAGGCGGTAGCCGAGCATGGCGCTGATCCCGAACAGATGGTCGGTGAACCCGCCGGTGTCGGCATATTGCTCCTCGATCCGCCGGCCCGCCTCGTTCATCGTCAGCCCGTCGAGCAGATAGGGTGCCTCGCTGACGGTCGCAGGGATCGGCTGCGACGCGAACGGCGCGAAGCGGTCGTTGACGTGGGTGTAGGCCTTGATGCCGGGGTCGTTGCCGTAGCGGGCATTGACCGTGTTCATCGCCTCGCCCTGTCGCGCGGCAGGGTAGAACTGGCCGTCGGCGGAGGCGGTGGTGCCCATGCCCCAGACCCGCGCCATCGGCAGTGCGCCTTGCGCCGCAACTACGGCGGCCAGTGCCTGGTCGATCGCCTCGCTCTCGACATGCCAGCGCGCGAGGCGGGAGAGCTGCCAGTAATCGTGGGTATTGCAGGCTTCGGCCATCTTGCGCAGGCCGAGGTTCAGCCCCTCGGCAAGAAGGACGTTGAGCAGGCCGATCCGGTCGCCGCACGGCACGCCGGTGCGCAGGTGGGTGAAGGCATCGGTGAAGCCGAGCGCGGCATCGACTTCGAGCAGCAGGTCGGTGATGCGGACGGGCGGCAGGCGACGGTACAGGTCGAGCACCAGCTCCTCGATCCCGTCTGGCGGATCGGCGGTGAGACGGTCGATGCGCAGCGTGCCGTCTTGGATGCTGCCATGCGGGATCGTGCCGTTGCGCGCGGCGCGACCGAGCCGGCCGAGGCCATCGGCAAGCCGTGCCTTGCGGTCGGCCAGCCAGACATGTGGATCGGATGGGACCGCCAGCTTCATGGTCCGCGCGACCGTCATCGGCACGAGAACATGGCGCAGGTCGCCATAGCGATGCGAGCGGTCGAGCCAGATGTCGCCCGAGCGCAGCGCATCGCGCAGGTGGAACATCACCGCGACCTCGCGGAGACGGGCATCGTCACCACCCTTCACCCGCAACTGACGCCGCCATTTGGAATGCGGGCGGAGGAAATCGTCGGTCGCCGGCAGGTCGCCCTTGGCGGCAATGGCCTTCACCGCGTCGAGCAGGGGGCGGGCGACCGGCGCAGCTACGAGATCAAGGCAGCGAAGCATACGCGGCGCATAGCGGCGGAAGCGGTGATAGCCCTGGTCGACATGGGCGAGCGGATCATCCCCCAGCGTATCGGTCAGCGTCCTGGCCGTTGCGACAAGGCGGTCGAGCCGATCCCAGCCTGCCGCGTGCGCGACCGCATCCTCCAGTGATGCGCCGTCGCCATGCGCGTCGAGCAGCGATCGACCGAGCGCAGCGAACCCGTCCAGCGTCGCGGTGACCGCGCCTCTGGTTTCCGCGGCACGCGCATCGTGCACCTGCTTCGCCTCGCGCCAGGTCCGGCCGACAATCCGGTCATGGGTTTCAATCACCGCATCGGCGGTCGCGGCAGCCCATTCGACGACGCAGACCGCGAGGATAGCGCGGCGCCGGTCGGCGTTCAGATCGCGCAGGCCATCGGCGAAGTAGCGTTCGCCCTGCCGACGCAGGCGAGCGACGCGGTGGGGCGGTACGCTGGCGAGCAGACTGGCATCGAGATTCATCCCGCGCAGGAACTCCAACCGGTCGAGCAGCCGGTTCGCCGCGGCGGAATTGTTGCCCGGCTCGATCCGGCGCAGCCAGATGAAGCGGCTGATCGTACCCGGCAGCATCTCGGTCGTCAGCCGGTCGAGCCGGGTGCAGGCGACGCGATCGAGGCGCGTGGCGATCCGCTTCTCGATATTCCGCTCGGCCGCGACCAGCGCGTCGGCGCACATTCGCTCGATGGTCGTGATCGCCGGCAGGATGGTCATGGTGTCGCGGCAGCGAGCGATGAAGCGCCGGGCGAGATCGTCGTTGGAGCGCGCCTGTTCGGCTTCGGCCAGTATCCAGTCGCGGAACGCACGCACCGGTGCGCCTTGACCGGGAAACGACCTGTAGCCGTAGGTACGGCGCAGCACCTCCATGTGCTGCTGGCGGGTCTGGCGGCGGACAGCATATCGGACGAGCGTGTCACCAGCGATGCCGAGCTGGCCACCGAGGAAGGCGGATACCGCCAGCGGGATCACCTCGCCCGGTGCCAGCATGCGACCGGGATAGCGCAGCGCACACAGTTGCAACGCGAAGCCGATCCGGTTTTCCGGACGGCGTCGCCGGTCGATATGGATCAGATCGTCATCGGCCAGGATGTAGTGCCTCAGCAGCGACGCCTCGTCGCTCGGCAAGTCGAGCAGCGCCGACCGCTGCCGGGCGCTCAGGATATGGCGGCGCGGCATGGTCAGGTGTCCCTGTTGAACAGAAGTCTGTTTTGGACAACACTGACCCCGCGCAGATCAAGGCTTTTCGGGGTCGGTTTTCGGGAAGGTTCAATTGGGACAACGCGCCGCCATCTACGCCCGTGTCTCGACCGCCGACCAGTCGTGCGAGCGGCAGCTGCGCGACCTTGCCGGTTTCGCAGAGCGGGGCGGCTATGAGGTGATCGAGGTCTTCCGCGAAACCGCCTCGGGCATGAAGACCAACCGCTCGGCACGCAGCGAAGTGATGAAGCTTGCGCAGGCGCGCCACATCGATGCGATCCTCGTCACCGAACTCAGCCGTTGGGGGCGATCAACGCAGGACCTGCTCGATACGCTGAACCGGCTGTCGGGCTGGCGCGTGTCGGTCGTCGCGATGAGCGGCATGACCTTCGAGGTCGACACGCCGCATGGGCGGATGATGGCGACGATGCTCGCTGGCATCGCACAGTTCGAGCGCGACATGCTCAGCGAGCGGGTTCGGTCCGGTCTCGCCGCAGCGCGGGCACGGGGACGCAAGCTTGGCCGGCAGACCGGTGACCGCCCCAAATCCGACCGGCACGCGCCCAAGGTGCTGGAGCTGGTCGCCGAGGGGCGCAGCTATCGCTGGATCGCGCGCGACCTCGGCCTCAGCAAGAACACCGTCGCCGCGATCGTTGGGCGCGCGCGGGTGGAGACGGCTCCCGATATCAAAATTGCGGAATAAGAATTCTCGGCATATGATCCTGTCGTAAAGACGCTGAATTATCGTTTGACCACCCGCCAAGGCACGAGCGCCGTAGAAGGTTTCCAGCAAGTTTCCAGGCTCGCTGCGAAGTCGTTCGCCCACGCACCGGGACTACCCGGCTTCAGCCATCCTTCGTAGCGTGATCGCATCAGGTACTCGCCAATCTCAAACGATATCTTGTCGGCGTGCAGCACAATCTCGGGCATCTGGCGGGTCTGATTTAACACGGACGAGAACCTGAGGTCTTCTCCAGTCGCTAGGTGCGCCATTGCGGCGGGACATTTGCGAATGTCAGCCTCGAGCCACTCCAGTCCCGCCTTATCGAGCGAACGGAGCAGGGCATCATCGCCTTGCGGCGGTGACTTTGCGATCATGGCGAATAGTCGCTGCCCGCGGGCTCGCGCCCTTGGCGGTTTGCCTTCATAGGGTGAACGGACCATCCGGGCTATCAGGCGATCTCCGCATGTCCGGCGTGCCTCGCCTACGTCGGCATCGGTGCAGCCCCTGCGGACTGCGATTGCGTAAACCGGAAAGCCGTAATCGTCTCCTAGATAGCGGACCGCCATCGCCGGTTCGGACCGTTCGGGAAAGAAGCGGGCCGGGTCGAATGCAAGTGCGCGAGTGCGTTCCTGGAAATCGTATGCCCGCGGAGCGTCCTGTGCTGCCAAGGGCGCGACTTGGCCGAGGACGAGCGCAGCGGCGATGTAGGCAGATCGGATCATGCTCATACATCACACGGCCTGTCAGGGCTGCATAGCCAGTTTCACGGGCGTCGCGAATGCCGCCTACCCCCAACCCAGTCAGTCCGCTTAGGGCGTCATTTCGCCCTCAGCCGGAACCGACCCCTAGTCGGCCGCGGCGATGCGCCGGAAGGGATAGCTCGCGGCAAGCGCCATATAGTCGGCGATCGACCAAGGCATGCCCCCATAGCGGCTTGTCAGCACATAGCCCGCGCTGTCGAGGTCGAGGCTGCGCAGACCGGTGGCATTGCCAAGCTGCCCGTGACGCCAGCCTTCCCAGGAGCGCCAACCGCCCCGATCACGCCACTTCGACAGGCAGTTGGCCGATATCAGCATCGGCTGATGCATCAGCTTCGCGCGTTCGAGGATGGGGCCGTTGTTGAGATGAGGCAGGCCGACGACGATCTCGATCGTCACGCCAGAAGCTCGACGCCGAGCGCTGCGAAGGTGTTGACCGGCCGTTTGCGATCGTATCGCGCAGCATCGCAAAGGCCCGTGAAGTCCGGCCCGTCATACTGGGTGAAGCCGAGATGGTCGCAGCCGATGATGCGTCGTCCGACCACACCGACCTTGCCCGTGGGCACCCAGTCGGCCCAATCGCCGGACGCGGACCGCACCCCGATCTCGCCAATCGACGCCTCGATCGCCGCAACCTTCGTCAGGACATAACTGTCGCTCGGAGTGATGACCTGGCCGGTGAACCGGCCGTAGCGGTCGGGCCGCCAGTGGCGCGCGGTCTGGTGGGCGATGCCGCGCTCGATGTCGAAATACGGGTCCTTCAGCTGTTCGAGCTCCGTCTCGAAGGCGAGGACCACAAGCGCCCAGTTGACGTCCTCCTCATAGTAGATGCTATCGAGCCGCAGCGCCTCGGGCATCGCCGCCTGACGCTCGTCCGACAGCACGAAGCCGCCATGCGAGGGGGTCTTCACCCACCAGACGCCGGGGAGCCGCTGGGTTGCCATATCGGGCGTATCCCACAGAGTATGTACAGGCGCAGGCGTGGAGGCGAAAGCGGGCATAAGGCATCTCCTTGAGCGATGCCCTCCCCATCCCTCTCCTCTCCTGACCTTCAGCGGCGCCGACGTCCTGAAGGCGACCCCTCGCACGAGAGCCGTTCGCCGCGACGCCATTTGGCCGGATCGATGAAATAGCCGGCATGAACGCCCGCACGGCGGGCCGTAGCGCGGTCATAGGCAGCGACGTAGCGCTGCGCGCGCGCCGGATCGTCCTTCAGGTAGCTGGTCGCAGGCACCGCCAGCCCGACCGCGATCATGCGTTCGCCAAGGTCCTCGCCATCCACTTCGACCGTTCCGATGGGGCGACCATAGCTTTGCTTGCCGGTCAGGCGGATCGTGCTGCTTCCCGCCTTCAGGAGCTTCGCGGCATAGTCCTGCGCGGCTTTGCCGCACGGCCAGCAGCCATCGATGTTACGGCATAGCTGGCGCTTTTCGAAGGCGTCGGCCCCGTACAGCCGGACATCGAACGACACGGTATCGCCGTCGATCGCGCGGCCGTCAGCCCGGATCACCGGCTCGTCGCTTGGTTCGGAGGCGGCACCCTCGCAGCCTGCGAGGAGCAGGGCGAGGCCAAGGATCAGACGCATGCGTGGACGTCCTCGTGGGCGATGGCCATAGCTTCGACCAACCGCCAAGGCTGTATCGGATCGCCAGTGGCTTCGATCGCGGTGTCGATCCCGTCACGGCGCATCCAGCGCGCGACGCGGACCGCGTTGGCATGGCTGCACAGCACGCGGCGCAGTGGCGAGAGGGGGGCATCGTCTGACATGGGCAAATCCATCATGCTGCATTCGCGGAAAGGGGGGACGTCGTGAAGACCGTCCGGTGGACCCTCGTCTCGGGCACGACCACCCAGGCGAGGTCGCGGAAGCCGGTGATGCGATAGCGGCTTCGCCCGACATCGCTGCGGAACGTGACGCTCTCACCCTTCTTGACAACGATGAAGTCGGTGCCGCTGTGACCGTCACCGAAGGCCATTGGCCTTGGGAAGCGGAGCCGCATACCGTCCTCTATCTTGCGGGCGTGGAGGCGCAGCCGGACCAAGCAACGGCGTCGCCAGTCGAGCGCGTGTTCGTTCGCGGTCGGCGACAGGAGACGGAGGATCCTGGCGGGGCAACCGGCTTCGCAGGGTCCCATCGATTCTTCCATTTCCTTATAGGCGAAGACGTATCGGTCCCTCGCCTTCGGGTTCCAGCGGACCAGGCAGACCAGCGCGATGACATATTGGGGTTCGCCGTCCTCCACGATCTCAGCCGCGGCATACCAGACGCGGTTTCCGACGCATGCGCTGTCGATGACGCGCATGCCTCGCGTGCCGCCACCATCCACAGTGCGGCTGTAGGTGAACTGGTCGTCGAGATACGCCTTGGGAGTGGCATGGCCGCCCACGCCGGCGCTGGTCATTGAGGTCCAACCCATGTCGTGTTCTCCGGTGCTGGTGGGTCATGCGGCAAGCCGCGTGTTCGCTGTTTGCAGGGCCTCGGATGAGAAAGCGCGGAGGTACGAAAATGCCTGCTCGGCCTTGGTTGCGGCGAGGAAGATCGCGGTCTTGTCCGCCTTCAGGACCTTCAGCCAGCTGGCGAGATAGCTGGCGTGGGTGTCGTGCATCTCGGTCGGCAGGCCGAGGTCGCCACAGATCATTGCCGCGCCGAGCTCTGCGACCAGTTCTTCCATGGCGTAGGCCTTGTCGCCGAACTTCTTGCCGAAGGTGCGGTCGAGCCGGGTCCGATGACCGGTCCAGTGGCAGCTTTCGTGTGCTAGAATCGACGCGTAGCCGTCGGCCGACTTGAAGCTGCCGGGACGCGGCATCTGGATATAGTCGAAGCTGATGTCGAAGAAGGCGGCACCGCCACCATGCCGGACCTTGGACGGGATCGCTGCGAAGAACGCGTCGATGCGATCCTGTCGATCCGAAAGTAGCTGCGGCGTCGGTGCGATCGGTTGCGGGTAGTAATAGTCCGGCAGGCCGGTGATCTCGTCGGCGTTGAAGACCTCGTATGAGCGCAGGAAGCGGATCATCCGGTCGGCCGACATGCCAAGCAGGTTGGGAACGCCGGCTTTGCGGAAGGTCGAGGCGTAGACGGAATAAGACGGCCTTGCGTCGGCGCGGACCGTCCCGCCAAGTTCACGCGCCTGGCGCGCGGTCATCCAGTAGCGGCTGCGATATCCGTGGGTGTCGCCGACCGCCCAGAGCCAGAGTGCGTTGATGCCATTGTAGGTCGATCCTTCATGACGAAGCGGGCGACCGCCCTCGCCGATGATCGACCATGGACGTTGCCAGGGCGTCGTCCCGGCTTCCAGCTTTGCGATGATGGTAGCGGTGATGTCGGCCGCGATGTCGCGGGTAGCAGAGGTCATGGCGCTGTCCCCTCGGGCGAGGTGAAAAGACACTGCCGGCACCGCGGGGTCGCGGTCCGGCAGTGAGGTTGCTCAGATCGGGATCGGGGCCGCTCTATTCCGCCGCGACCAGCTCGGTCTCGACGTGATCGTCGTTCTGGGGCTGCACTTCGGCGACGACGTCCTTGTTGTCCTGCTGATCGAGCGTGACGTCGTCGTCCGGACCGTCGCCGATGAGCGCCGCCAGATCGTCACCACCGGCCTCGTCATCGCCCGCACCGGCATCCGTGGTGTCGTCCTCGATCAAATCGGCAAGGTCGCCCTGTGCGTCATCCGCCTCGGCCGCGATCGGCTTCTCGGTGAAGCACATCGCCGCGGGCAGCCACTTCAGGGCCGCTTCCTTGACCGCTGGCTCGACGATTGCGTCCCCGCCGAACAGCTTCTCGCAATTGGCCGAGATAATCGGCTTCTTCTCGGTCGCATGCCGGGTCGAGAGCGCCGGTCCGCCGACTTCGTGCAGGAGCGTGACGAGTGAGCCCTTGGAGACGCGGTCGAAGAAGTTCTCCGAGGTGGGCCGCCACCAGCTGGCGACGTCGATGTCGAGGATGCTCGCGAGGCGAGCGTGCATCGGGTTCAGCTGGTTGGTCCCGTAGGAGATTTTGGCCTCCAGCGAGGTTGCAACGATGTAAGCCAGCCACGCCGTCTTCACCTCGTCGCCGAGCGCCCGGAACGCTTCGAAGCGCATCACCTGATGGTCAGATGTCTTCCAGGACATATCCAGCCCCTCATGCACCTCGGTCAGATAATCACGCGCGCGCGATCCGGGCGAGTTGGCGAAGGAGATAGGATCCTGCGGGCGGTCCGCGCGGATCGTCGTGCCGTCGTTCGCCGCGGTGCCGCAACGCTCGTCGACCATCGCGAACAGCATATAGTCGAGCGCCAATCCCGGATTACCGATCAGGGCGGCCCCCAGCACGTCGCGGCGCTGCATCGCGAGCTGGTCGCTGAGGACCTGGCTGAGCGCCTTGCCGCCCGGTGCCGCGTTGTCGGGCTCGACGACCTTGTCGCTCCCATCCTTCACCGGGGTTGAGGAGCCCTCCTCGATGCGGAAGGTGGGCGCCTGCACGACGCAATCGGCAACCCCATCGGCCTCACTCCCGTCCACGGCCTCGCTGCCCTCGGCAGCGCCGTCGACCGGCTCGGGCTCAACCACGGTCACCGTGATCGGCGTCTCGCTGTAATAGCTCTCGTTGAGGAGCATGGTGCCGTTTTGCGCCAGCGTCAGGAAGGCCCCGACGCGCGATGCGAGTTCGGGCGGCATGAACACCGGTCGGTTATCGAGCGCTTCCAGTTCGGCCGCGAGGGTATCCATCTCGGTCTCCAGCGTGGTGAAGACGTCGTCGGCCAGTTCGTCGTTCTGCATCTCGTCGTGCAGTTCGGCCATGCGCTGCTCGATCGCCTCGGCGCGCTCGGCCTGTTCCACGGTCATCGGCTGCTCGGGCAACGTGATCTTGTGGAGGCCGCGAACCGCGTCCCAGGTGCTGTGGGTCGCGATCGGCCGGATCCACGCCAGGCCACGTTCCTCACCGATACGGGTCGCCTCGGCCTCCATGATTGCGGCGGCGAGACCCTTCGCGATTTCGGGATTGCGCCACTTCTCACGGGCATCGCTGAACAGGTCGCGATCGATGACGCCGCCAGCTGCCTCGTAAGCCTCGGCGCCGACCAAGAGCGCGATCGGATCGTCGGCGCGCATCATGTCGTTGGCGATGATGCGGCGGATCGAGTCCGCGCTATAGTTGCTGTACGAACCGTAGGTCGTCCAGGTGCTCAGCTGTGCCTCGTGGCTGCTGGTGGACGCATAGGCCTTCGCCATGTCGAGGGTGATCTTGTTCTCGGCGAGCGCGGTGAAGATCGGTTCGGCGAGGTCAGCCAGGCGGAGGCGGCCGTCGATAAAGCGCCGCGTCACGCCGAACCGCTTGGCCACCGCGTCGATGTCGGCCTTGCCGGTCAGGAAATGCTGGAACGCGCGGCATTCCTCGGTCGGGCTCAGCTTCAGGTGATGGAAGCTGACGGCGAGCGAGGTTTCGGTCAGCTCTGCATCGTCGCCCTTCAGGACGCGCACCGGCACGTCATACTGGTCCGGATCGATGACACCGCGTTCGACCAGCAGATTGAGCGCGCGCCAGCGCCGGCCGCCATCGAACACCTCGAACATGCCACGCGATCGGGCAACCGGGGTCACGAGCAGGTTCTGGAGGACACCGCGGGCCTCGAGGTCGGCTGCGAACGGTTCGATCTGCAGGGTTGCGTCGGGCGCGGTGCGGACATTGCTGGCGGAGAGCCGGAGCTTCGACAGCTTGACGGACTGGATCATGGGAAAACACCCTTCGTATCTGAGCATCCGATCATTTCTCGGACACCCATCCCCTTCCCCCTTCGCTCTTTGCCGCCCTGGCTCTCCCGGTTTGTTCGGTTTGCGGCAGCAAACCAGTATTGTTGACGCTCGAAACCCGGCTATCTGGGTGTCGCCGGCGATCGCCGGGCTCCAGATGTGCGGACAATGCCATGACCACTGAAACTGACGTGACCCCGGTCTTTCATCCAGCGGCAACCAGAGACCGACCGGTGTTGTCGCGCATGAGCGCAGGCGAAGCAACGGGCGGGGTTAACCCCGCCCGTTGCTGTTCGAGTTCGGCGGCGAACGC
>NZ_JASCXF010000069.1:0-7231 GCF_030062225.1 Sphingomonas sp. 2R-10 | reverse complement strand
GGGTGGGGGGGCATCAGGGGTGTTCCGGGATGCGGATGTTAAACGAAGCGCCGCCGGACGGGGCGCGGGTGATGGCGATGGTGCCGCCGTGCGAGCGAACCACGCCGTAGGCGATGGCGAGGCCGAGGCCGGTGCCCGACCCGACGTCCTTTGTCGTGAAGAAGGGTTCGAACACGCGTTCGCGGCGATCCTCCGGGATGCCGGGGCCGTTGTCGTCGATGCGGATCACGAAGTGGCCCTCGCCGACGGATGTCGTGATCGCGATCTCGCCGGCCTGCGGATCGACCGCGTCGGCGGCGTTGGCGACGATGTTCATCACGACCTGGTTCACCAGTGCGCCCGAACATTCGAGCATCCGCGTCGCCCCATAGGCGCGCACCACCCGCACCGTACCCAGCCGCGGCGCGAGCAGCGTCAGCACCGCATCGATCGCGTCGGGTATGTCGATCCGCGACACCTCTCCATCGTCGAGGCGCGAGAAGCGGCGCAGCTTCACCACCAGTTCCTGGATGCGGGTCAGCCCCGAGCGGATCGACTGCAACCGGTCCGATGCCCTGGTCAGCAGCGCGGCACGGGTCGCGTCGTCGCCGTCGCGTGCCCCGGCCACCGCGCGCTCGACGGTCGCCTGATGCGCGAGGATGAAGGCGAGCGGATTGTTGATCTCGTGCGCGATGCCGGCGACCAGTTCGCCCAGCGACGCCATCTTGGCCGACTGCACCAGTTGCGCCTGCGTCTCGCGCAGCAGGGCGTTGGCGCCGGCCAGTTCGGCATTGGCCTGCGCCAGCCGTTCGGCCGAATCCGCCTCGGCCCGCGCCTGCGCCAGCGCGATCGCCTGCGCGCGTTCGCGGGCGATGCCGGCGGCTTCCTCGTCGCGCGCCAGTTTCCGCCGGACGATCGCGCGGATGCGGACCAGCAGCATGTCGCCATCGGCCCCGCGCGAGACGACGTCGTCGGCCCCGGCGGCAAGGCCCGCCAGCATCGTCGCCGGCGCGGCATCGTCGGTCAGCGCGACCAGCGCGACGCCGCTGGTGCGTTCGGTGCGATGCCCGTCGAGCTGCGCGGTCAGGCCGAAGCGGGTGGCCCCGTCGCGCTCCACCACGAGGATGCCGTCGGCACTGTCGCCATCGATCGCGGAGAGCGCGGTGGCGAGGTCGTCGACACAGGTCAGCTGGTAGCCATCGGCGGTCAGCTGCGCCACCAGCCGGTCGGGATCGCCCGCAACCGGTTCGAGCAGCAGCAGCCGCGGCTGGCGCAGCGCCGGGGCGGGGCCTTCGTCGACCGGGCGCGAACGCGACTGGCGCAGCAGCGACCGGACGCGCGACACGATCAGCTCGCCGCCGCCGCTCTTGGGCACATAGGCGTTCGCGCCGCTGTCCAGCCCCTGGCGTTCGACGTCGGACGCGGCGTCGCCGGTCAGCATCAGGATCGGCAGCGTCCGCGTCGCCCCGGTCTGGCGCACGATCCGCACCAGTTCGTCGCCGTTCATGCCGGGCAGGCGGTAATCGACCACCAGCAGGTCGGGACGGGCATGGTTCAGCGTTTCCAGCGCGGCTTCGGCATCGCGGGTGCGATCGACGCGCAGCCCCGCGCGTTCGAACATCCGGCGCAGTTGCAGCGCCTGCGTATCCGAATCCTCGATCAGCAGGATCGACGCGCTGTCGCTCACCGTTGCCGCTCCAGCACGCGGCGGACATGCGGCGCGATCAGGTCGAGCGGGAGCGAAAGGGCGCCGGCGCGCTGCGCGGCGGCGGGCATGCCGTAGACGACCGACGTGCTGGCGTCCTCCGCCACCGCCTGTCCGCCCGCTGCCAGCAGCGCCCGGACTCCGGTTGCACCGTCCTCGCCCATTCCCGTCAGTACCACGGCGAGCGCCGCGCCGTCGAGCGCGACCGCGGCGCTTTCGATCAGGCGGGTGGCGGAGGGGCGTTGTCCGCCGACCGGCCCGTCGTCGGCGACGCGCAGCGTGCCGCCCCGCCCGACGACGAGATGCGCGTCGCCGGGGGCCACATGGATCGTGCCCGCCACGGGCAGGTCGCCGCTGCGGGCGATCGTCACGCGTTGCGGCACCACGCTGTCGAGCCAGCTCGCGAACCCTTCCATGAAGCTGGCGCCCATATGCTGGACCAGCAATATCGGGACCGGCAGGTCGGCGGGCAGCGCGCCGAACAGGCGGGCGAGGGCGGGCGGGCCGCCGGTCGATGCCGCCACCAGCAGCATCGTCGCGGCACGCTGGCGCGGCGGCTGGACCGGGACCGGCGCCGCGATGTGCATCCGGCGGCGGACGACCGCCACCTCGCTCATGATCGCCAGCTGGGTGCGGATTTCGTGCGCGACCTGCGCATAGGCCGCATCGCCCAGCCCGACCGGCTTTTCGACGACCGACAGCGCGCCCGCCCGCAGCGCGTCCATGCTGTTGCCCATCGCCCCGCCGTCCATGCTGGCGGAAATCACGACGATCGGCGTCGGATGGTCGGCCATGATCCGGCGCGTCGCCTCCAGCCCGTCGATACCGGGCAGGCGGATGTCCATCGAGATGACGTCGGGTCGCAGGCCGGGCAGCGCGGCGATCGCTTCCTCGGCGGTCGCGAAGCTGCCGGCGACGGCGAGGCGCGGGTCGCTGTCGATAATGTGCGTCAACAGGGTCCGGACGACGCCCGAATCCTCCACGATCATCACACGCGCGGGTGGCCTGGTCATCGGCATCGCGGTCAGATCAACTGCTGGACGACGCCGATCAACATGCCCTGATCGAAATCCTGCTTGGTCACATAGGCGTCGGCGCCGAGGCTAAGACCGCGTTCGATATCGTCGGGGCTGTTGCGTGAGGTCATCATGATGACCGGTAAAGATCGGAGCGCCGGATCGTTCCGGATCGCGGCCAGCAAGCCGAAGCCGTCCATGCGCGGCATTTCGACGTCCGCCACGACGAGGTCGATCGCATCGAGCCCCGAGCGGAGCCGTTCGAGCCCGGCCAGACCGTCGACCTCGATCAGGACGCGGTATCCCTGCGCCTCGAGAATGCTGCGTTCCAGCGTACGGGTGGTGATCGAATCGTCGACGACGAGGATCGTCTTCGCGCCCGTTTCCGCGTTCGGCACGGCGAACGGGCGGGGCGCGGCGGCGGTGCGGTCGCGCACGAGGTGGACGGGGTCGAGCACCAGCACGACCTCTCCGTTCAGCAGCACGGTGCCGAGCAGCATGGGCAGGTCGGCGGCGATCGCGGTTGCGTCACCCACCAGCAGCGCCCGCACGTCGCGCAAGTCGTCGACGATCAGCACGCGGCGCAGGCCGTCGGCGGCGATCACGACGGCGCGCAGCAGCGCGCCCGGTTCGGCGGCGGCCACGCCGAGCGCATCGGCCAGATACAGCACCGGCAGCGGATCGCCATCGACCGGCAGCAGCAGGTCGGACCCGCTGGGCGCAAGGTCGGCCGGGTCGACGCGCAGGACCTGCGCCACCGCGTCGGCAGGCAGCGCGCAGACCATGTCCCCGACCTCGACGAGCAGCAGCGTGCGGCGGGTCAGCGTCACCGGTACTGCGATCGAGACGATCGTGCCGCCGCCGGGCGCCGGCGCGATCGTGGCGGTGCCGTGCAGCCGCCGTGCGACCTCCGCCACGACCGACAGGCCGATGCCGCGCCCGGCGACCTCGTCGAGCCGGTCGGCGGTCGAAAATCCCTGTTCGAACAGCAGGGCGTGCAGCGCCGCGCCACGCGGGGCCGGGGCGTCGGGTGCGATCAGCCCGGCGGCGCGGCCACGACGGACGATGGCGGCATCGTCCAGCCCGGCACCGTCGTCGCGGATGGTGATCGTCATCCGCCCGCGATCGATCCGGGTGTCGATGGCGATCGTGCCGCCCGCTTCCTTGCCCGTCGCACGACGGCGATCGGGCGGTTCGATGCCGTGCCGCACGGCGTTGCGCAGGACGTGGAGCAGCGGGTCGCGCAGGGCGTTGAGCACGCGGCGATCCGCCTCGCCATCGGTATCGGTCGTGACGAGGCGCGCATCCTTGCCCTCGGCAGCGGCGAGTTCGCGGACGGCGCGTTCATATCCGTCGAACAGCGTCGCGACGGGTTGCAGCAGCAGCCGTTCGCCATCGCGTTCCAGTTCGGTGCCGGAGCGGTCGAGCGCGTCGCGCAGCCGGCCATGGAGGCGGCGGATACGGTCGAGTTCGCCGATCGCCTGCCGCATCCGGCGCGCGGCTTCGCTGTCGCCGGCGGTGGCGAGCAGGGGGGCGAGTGCCGCGAGATCGTCGGCAAGCCCGCTCAGCCGGTCGGCGACCTGCCCCTGTTCGGCGATCTGCGTCGCCATGACGTGGAGCGACTGGCCCAGTTGCTCGACGTGGTTGCCCGACACGGCGAGGCGGCGTTCGGGTTCGGCGTCGCCGCCGGTGTCCGGAGTGTCGGGGGCGGCGCCATCCTCGATCGCATCGGCCAGCCGGCGCAGGTCGGCGATGGCGGCGGCGTCCATCGCGCGGTCGCCGCGTTCGATGGCGAGGAGCAGCGCTTCGGCCTCGTGCGCCGCCGCCTCGCTGTCGGGCAGTTCGACGGCGCGCGCCGCGCCCTTCAGGCTGTGCGCGCGGCGGCTGAATTCACGCAGGTCGACCGGCCGGCCCGCATCGGCGTCGGCGAGCGCCGCGCGGATGCCGGCCATATGTTCGGCCAGTTCCGACGCGAACGCCACCAGCAGTTCGGCCTGAAGCTCGTCCACCGCGCGCCGTCCCGTATCAGAGCCGGTAGCGTTCGGTCAGCCCGACCAGCGCGCGCGACAATTCGCCCAGATCGCTTGCCGCCTGATCGAGCTGGCGGGTGGAGGCGGCGGTCTGTTGCGATGCCTCGCGAATGTTCTGCAGCGCGATGGTGACCTGTTCGATGCCGATCTGTTGCTGGTTGGTGGAGGCGACGATCTGCTGGAAGGTCTGCACGTTTTCCTGCACGCGCGCGGCCAGTTCCTCGATCGCGGCATGGCCGGCATCGGTGCGTTCCTTGCCCGATGCGACGCGCTTGACCGCTTCCTCGGTCAGCATCACCGACGAATTGATGCCGCGCTGGATATCGCCGAGGATCGAGCGGACGTTGCGCGTCGCGCCCTTTGCCTGATCGGCCAGCAGCTTCATTTCCGATGCGACGATCGCGAAGCTGCGCCCCTGTTCGCCGGCCGCCGCCGCCTCGATCGAGGCGTTGAGCGCCAGGAGGTGCGAGCGTTCGGACACGTCGTTGACGGTGGCGATGATGTCGCCGATCGCCTGCGTTTTTTCCGACAGGGCGACGATGTTGGCGGCGACCGCTTCGGCCTGTTCGCGGATCGCATCCATCGCGCGGGCGGTGTCGCCGACGGCGGACAGTCCGGCGTCGCTGACCTGTGCGGTCGCCTGTGCCTGTGCGATCACCTCCTGCGCGCGACGGGTGATCTGCGCGCCGCTGTGCGTGATCTCATCGACGGTGGCGGCGGTTTCCTGCACCGCGGCCAGCTGTTCCTCGACCGACGCCGCCTGTTCCTGCGTCGAGGCGCGGATTTCGGTGGTGGCGGCGTTCAGGTCGTTGGTCGCCGCGCGGTTCTGCGTCGCGATGGTGCGCAGACCGCCGACCATGTCGTTGAGCGTGCGGCCGAGCCGGCCGAGTTCGTCCTTGCCGGTGGCGTCGGTGGTGGTCGACAGGTCGCCTTCGCCGATCCGCCCGACGAACCCCATGAAATTGTCGAGCGGACGGACGATCGAGCGGCGGGTGGTGCCCGCGACGGCGATGGCGATGGCGATGGCGACGATCAGGCCGAGGATGATCGACAGGCGGCTGGCGTTATAGACTTCGCGGGTGGCGTCGCGCCCCTTTTCGATCGCGACGTTCAGCGTCTCGCGCGCCTGGCTCACGCGGGCGACGGTGCCGGCATGGTCGCGCACGATATCGGACTCGATCGCCAGCACCCCGGCGCGGTCGCCGTTGTTGATGGCGGTCAGCTGCGTCTCGACGTCGGCGCGGGTCTGGGCCAGCGCGCGCCCGGCATCGGCCAGCTGCCGCACCATGCGCGCCCACAGTTCGGACCGGGTGCCGGTCACCGAATTGTTGCGGTACGCCTCTGCCGCGCGCTCCTGTTCGGCGATGCCGCGCTGCGCCTCGTCGATCGCGGCGCGCCAGCCGGTGGTGGCCTCGCGCACGCCGGCATTGTTGCCGGTCAGGAACGACTGGACCAGCGCCGATCGCTGCTCGACCTTGCGCGACAGGGCGTGGTCTATGCGGTTCAGCGCCTCCATCGAGGTGAGGTCGCGTTCGACGATCAGGTCGACGGTGGTGCGCACGCCACCGATCTGGACGAGCGCATAGACGCCGAGCGCGAGGAGGATCGCGGTGAGCGCGGCGAAGCCGGCGGCGATCCGGGTGGAGACGGACAATCCTTATCCTTCCTGAAGACGGGACGGGAGCAGTGTTTCGATCAGCGAAGCCGGGTCGATGCGGGTCAGCCGCCCGTCCCCCTGCGCGACGAGGCGGGTGAGGGCCGGTGGCGCGTCGTCCTGCGGCACGGTCACGACGCCGGCCAGCGCATCGACCGCCAGCGCGATGCGCGGGGCGTCGTGGCGCAGGACGATCATCGCCGTGGACGCCTTCGGCTCGCGTCCGAGGACGGCGGCGAGCGCGAACAGGTTCACGACGGTGCCGCGCCATGCGACGAGGCCCAGCAGGGCGGCGGGCGCATGGGGCAGGCGGGTGACCTTCGGCAGGGGCGCGACCGAGCGGACACGGTCGATCGGCAGGCCGTGGGTGACGCCGCCGAGGTCGAAGGCGAGCAGCGTTTCCTGCGCGCGCGCGACCGCCGGGGGCCGCGACAGCGCACGCTGGCGGGCGAGCAGGATCGCGGCGATCGCATCGGCGTCGAGGCCGTCGGCTACGATCGGCGGCGCGCTCATCGGGGGTTTCCGATCGCGTGGCGGATGGCGGCGGTCATCGCGCCCGCAGTCATGCCGTCGCCTTCGGCCAGTTCGGTCGCCGGGTCGAGCCTGCCGGCGACGCGCAGCGCGTTGGTCAGGCTGCGGCGGCCATCGGGATCGCGGCCCTGCGCCAGCAGGTAATGGCCGAACTGGTAATGCGCCATGGCGAACGACCGGTCGAGATACAGCGCGTCGCGAAAGGCGCGCTCGGCACGGTCCTTGTCGCCGCGGGCCAGTGCGTCGAGCGCGGCGGAATAATGCGCGACGGCATCGGGCGGGCGGGTCACCGACGGGATCGGTGCCGGTGCGGGCT
>NZ_JASCXF010000068.1:0-7258 GCF_030062225.1 Sphingomonas sp. 2R-10 | reverse complement strand
GGACGGGGTGGCGGGGCGGGGCGCGGGGTGACGGGCAGCGGACGTTGTCCGGGCGCCTGCCCGGCCGGTTGCTCGACGCGTCGTTCGACGCGCGGCGGCGGTGGCGCGGCGATGCCGGCCTCCAGCGTCGCGACGCGGCGGTGCAGCCGGAACAGGGCAACCGACAACAGGATCACCACGAGGAGGAGCACTTCCGTCACTGCCCCCGATTGTGGCACAGGCGGGCCGCCGGTGTCGCCCCCTTCCGTCGACGTCGTGGCAGGAGGCCGTTTCGATGCAATTCTACGGTTCGACCATTTCGCCGTTCGTCCGCAAGGTGGCGGTCTTTGCCGAGGAAAAGGGGATCGCGTTCGACCTGGTCCCGACCGCGCCCGGCGACGCGTCGCCCGCGTTCCGCGCGATCAGCCCGTTCGGCCACATCCCGGCGATGGTCGATGGCGATTTCGCGCTGGCCGATTCGAGCGCGATCGTTAGCTATCTGGAAGCGAAATATCCCGAACCGGCGCTGATTCCCGCCGATCCGCAGGCGCGCGGCCGCACGATCTGGTTCGACGAGCTGGCCGATACGGTGATCTTCGCCACGGGACGGGTCATGCTGTTCAACCGCGTGGCCGGGCCGTTGCGCGGGCTGCCGGTCGATCCGGCGGCGGCCGATGCGGCGGAGCGCGAACAATGGCCGCCGATCCTCGCGCACCTCGAACTGGTTATCGGTGACCGCGCATTTCTGGTCGGAGAGGCGCTGACGCTGGCGGATATCGCGGTGACGAGCGTCATCGCCAGCACGCTGCACGCCACCCGGCCGATCGACGCGGCGGCATATCCGTGCCTGACGCGCTATCTGACGACGATGCTGGCGCGTCCTGCCTTTGCGCAGCGGCTGGAATCCGAACGTCGGTTCATTACGAAGATGCAGGCAAGGGTTTGAGATGATTGTTAAGTTTGTGAAGTGCCATGGGTCGGGGAATGATTTTCCGTTGATCGACGCGCGCGATATCGTGCTGGACGATGCCGGATGGGCGCGGGTGGCGCGGGCGCTGGCGGATCGGGCGGGTGATGTCGGCGGGGATGGGCTGTTACTGCTAACCCCTTGTGATGACGAAAATATATTTGGTATGCGGATGTTCAATCCCGATGGGTCGGAGGCGGAGACGTGCCTGAACGGATTGCGCTGTACCGCGCGGCTGGGGTTCGAGGTGACCGGGACCGATGCCGGGCAGGTGCGGCTGAAACAGAGCGCGGCGCAGGCGCGGGCGGTCGCGCCGATCGCAGCGGGCGTGACGACGATCGAGACGAAGGTCGGGCCGGTATCGCTGGTCCCTGGCGATGTCGGGCTGACCGGCGGGGCCGCGCCGTTCGTCGATGCGCCGATCCCCGGCCTGCCAAGCGACCGCGCCTTTACCGCGGTGGCGATGCCCAACCCGCATCTGGTGGCGTTCGTCGATGCGGTCGACGAGGGCGAGCTGGTGACGCTGGGCGACTGGTGCGAGGCGGGCCCGGCGCTGATCCCGGCGCGGGCCAATGTCAGCTTCGTCGAACTGCGCGAGACGGGCCATGCGCCTGCGCTGTTCGTGCGGACCTATGAGCGCGGCGTGGGGCTGACCGACAGCTGCGGCAGCGCGATGGCGGCATCGACGCTGGCGGCGGCGCGGACCGGGCGGATCGGCTGGGGAGTGGAGACGCGCGTCTTCAATCGCGGCGGCATGGTGCGGGCGACGGCCGCGGTCGGCGACATCGTGACCATCGCGGGTAACGCGACGTTCGAATGGGACGGCGAGATCGAGGTCGATCCGGCGACCGGCGCGGTCGGGGCGCTGCGGATACTGGGGCGGCGCGAGGAGGAGGTCGCGGCGTGGGACGCAATGCTGGCGGGGTTGTGAGGGGGGCGTCTTTAGCGAATACCCCATCCGTTCGTCCTGAGTAGCCGCTAAGCCTGTCGAAGCGGCGTATCGAAGGAGCGGTGCTTCGATACGGGCCTTCGACTTCGCTCAGTCCCTACTCGGCATGAACGGTTTTGCTTGTTGTCGTAACGCTCTTGTCGCGACGGCGGTGGCTGACGCGTTCTCGACTGGCGCTTCTCGACAAGCTCGAAGCTGCTCGAACCGAACGGGAATGGAACCGACCGGTGTGGGCGTGGTCAGGCGAGTGAGCAGGTGCGTAGGGGGTCGCCCCCCTACGCCGTCCGCTCCGCCATCGCCGCCTCGACCGTGGCCAGTCCTTCGGCGCTCGCGATCGCGAGGTCGAGCGGGCGGCCGCCAAGGGCGTCGTCATGAGCGTTGAGGAACGCCATCGCCGCGTCGCGTTCGCCGAAGCGGCGGAAGGCGCTGGTCGCGACCTGGCCCTGTCGGCTGGCCTGTTCGGGGGTCAGGCGGACGGTCGTGTACTTGCGGCGGAACTTCATCGCGCCGGGGCGGGGCGCCGGTTCGGCCGGGGCCGCTTCGGCAGGCGCCGCGTCGACCGGCCCGGCATCGGCCGGGACCGCGTCGAGCAGGTCGGGCGTGGTCTGTTCGGCGAGCGCGCTCATGCGGTCACCATCCGGCCCGACGCACCGAGCAGGTCGCGCAGCGACTCGATCCGGCGTTCATAGCCGCGTGCCATGCCGCCATGGGCATGGGCGGCTTCGGGCGAGGCGGCGGTGGCGACGCGCATCAGCGCGACCTGATGGCGATGCAGAAGATAGTTGAGGTCCATGTTCGACGCTCCAACAGCGTAAGCGGAAGCGCGCACGTCTCCCGGTCGCTGGCGCCTACGGACCATCTGCCAACGATGGATGCCATATGGGGATGCGCAGCCCCGCGACAAGGCGGTGCGCCGCAACCAAACCGGCCCTGCCGGAGTTTATGCGCCGAAGGAGACGTCGATGGCCTCCACGCCCCGAAACGCCGCAGTCGGGCTGTTGTCCGGCGTCCTGCTGTGCCTGTGTCCGGTGCCCGTGTCCGCACAGGATACGGGAGCCGCGATGGACATGACCGGCATGGGCATCTACGCGATGGAGGACGCGATGATGGAGGCTGCCGGTGCCCGCGTCGCGTCCGCCGGACCGTCGCTGCGGCGCCAGTTCGCCGCGCCGCCGGCCGCCCGCCCCGCGCCGGTCGCCTCCCTGCCCTATCGCGTCGACCCGGGCGTGCGGCAGAAGGTAGTGCGGATCTTCCTCGACAACGGTCCGAAGGACCCGGGCTATGTCGCAGAGGTGAAGCAATATGTCGCCAGCGGCCGCGTGTTCCGCGAATTCGCCGGAATCGCACCCCGCTTCGGCTTCCGTACCGGCGACGCCGTGGATGCCTATGCCTTCTACCTGATGGTGCAATGGGGCCTCGCCAACGACTATCGCCCCGATCCGACGCGTGCGCAGGTCGCGGGCGTGCGCGCCCAGGCGGCGCGGGCGCTGGCCCCCATGGCGGGATCGCTCGGATCGTCGGCCGCGCGTCAGGAGTTCGCCGACACGTTGATCGCGCAGGGCGTGCTGATGGCTGCCGCGCACGGATACGCCGTAAAGCAGGGCGACACGGCGACCCTGCGCAAGCTGGCCAGCTATGCCCGCCGCGGCGGCGCGAAGGTATTCGACATGGACCCGACGCGGCTGGCACTGGTGAACACCGGGTTCCGGCCGCGATAGCGCCGCAGCGTTTGATCCATCCGACTGTAAACGTCACCCCGGCGAAGGCTGGGTCTCCATCGGCGCCTGCTGCGCGCTGTCACCGGGAGATCCCGGCCTTCGCCGGGATGACGCCCGTTTCCATACGGATGGATCAAACTCCGGCGACGCGGGTAACGACAGTTCCTCGCCGGACGGCGCGATGCGATCGATCCCGACCGCCCGTCCGGCGATGCCGTTCGATCGTCCCTAGAACGAACCATATGGGAATATCGCGCTTGACATCGTCACGCTGATCTGGCACAAAACAGGAACATCGGGAATTGTAGGGATCGGGGCCGGGCGGAGACGCTGTCGGCCCCGAACCGCGTCTGGGGGGCGGGATATGGACAGGGAAGAGGTGCTGACCAGTGGCGGCAATCGTCCGGTGCAAAAACAGCGCATTGCAGCGGGATGGACGCCAAGCCGGCGCGAACGGTTTCTCGACCACGTCGCCGCGACCTGCAACGTGCGCGCCGCAACCGAAGCGGTCGGCCTGTCGCAGGCCAGCGTCTATGCGCTGCGGCGGCGCGATCCGGCCTTTGCCGAACAGTGGCGCATGGCGTTGCTGACCGGGTACGACCGGCTGGAAGCGATCCTGGTATCCAAGGCGATCGCCGCGCTGGAGGGGGTACAGGTCGGCGATCCCGACGCCGTCGTGGCGGGCGCGATCAGTGTGGAACAGGCGATCAAGCTGCTCGACCGGCATCGCGCGGTGGTGAGGCCGGGTAGCGGGCGTCGCGAGGCGCAGTTGCGCGCGACGCAGGCCGAAACCGACGCCATGTTGATCGCCCGGATCAAGGCGATGCGCGGCAAGCAGGAGCGACGGGCGTGAGCGGCGTCAATCCACTGGTCGCGGCGATGGCCGAACTGGACGATTCGCAGCTCGAACGCTTCCTGCTGAAGGTGACACCGCATCGCCGACGCGAACTGCTGACGCGGTTCAGGCTGTGGGCGCATGACGGGCAGACGATCGCCGATGACGACTGGACGGTATGGCTGGTCCAGGCGGGGCGCGGTTTCGGCAAGACCCGCGCGGGATCGGAATGGGTGTGCGCGCGGGCGGCCGACCAGCGCGACCTGCGCATCGCGCTGGTCGGGGCGACCCGGCGCGATGTGGAGACGGTGATGGTGCGGGGGCCGGCGGGACTGCTGGCCGTCGGGCGGCATTACGGGCCGATCACCTACCGGCCGTCGCGCGGCGTCGTCGAGTTCGGATCGGGGGCGGAGGCGCATGTCTATGCCGCCGAAAGCCCGGAGGGGCTGCGTGGCCCCGAACATCATATCGCATGGTGCGACGAACTGGCGAAATGGCGCAACGCCGATGCGACGTGGGACAACCTGATGCTGGGGATGCGGATGGGCGAGCGGCCACAGACGCTGGTGACGACCACGCCGCGCGTCATCCCGCTGCTGCGCCGCATCCGGGGGATGCAGGGGGTGCGGATCAGCGGCGGGCGGTCGCGCGACAACGCGCACCTGCCCGAAAGCTATTTCGCGCAGATCGAGGGGGCCTATTCGGGCACGCGGCTGGGGCGGCAGGAGCTGGACGGCGAACTGATCGAGGACGTCGCGGGGGCGCTGTGGTCGCGCGCGCTGATCGAGACGCGGCGGGTGGCGGAGGCGCCGGCGCTGGTGCGGGTGGTGATCGGAGTCGATCCGCCCGCCGGGGTCGATGGCGATGCGTGCGGCATCGTCGCGGTCGGGCGCGGGAACGACGGCCTTGCCTATGTCATCGAGGACGCGACCGTCGCCGGACTGTCGCCCGAGGGCTGGGCGGGGGCGGTCGCGGCGTGCGCGACGCGGCATGGCGCCGACCGGGTGGTGGCCGAATCGAACCAGGGCGGGGCGATGGTCGCAAGCGTGCTGCGCGCCGCCGATGCCGCCCTGCCGGTGACGCTGGTCCATGCGTCGCGCGGCAAGGCGGCGCGCGCCGAGCCGGTGGTGCTGTTGTACGAGAACGGGCGGGCGTTCCATGCCGGCAGCTTTCCGGCGCTGGAGGACGAGCTGTGCGGGCTGGTGGCGGGCGGCGGTTACGAGGGACCGGGCCGGTCGCCGGACCGGGCCGATGCGCTGGTATGGGCGATGCACGAGGTGATGCTGGGCGCGCGGGGGCAGGCGATGGTGCGGGTGTTGTGAGGGGGCGCAGGGCGCGCGCCCTTGCAACGGGGAGATCCCGGCCTTCGCCGGGATGACGTTCGGGGGTAGGTCGCCTCGTAATTTAGCATATCCCCGCGGTGGCGGGATCCAGGGTCGCGGGCGGTGGTGTTTGCGGCTCTGGACCCCCGCCTGCGCGGGGGTACGGCCCGCTCTTCGATCTGCTTTCTCACACCGTTTGCTTCGAGCGCACGTTCGAGCCTGTCGAGAACCGTAGTCGAGAAGGGGGGTGCCGCGAACGGGGCGTTCTCGACGGACGCTTCTCGACAGGCTCGAAGCTGCTCGAACCGAACGGAGTGGGGGTGGACGCAATCACAGGCCTCGCGGCGACGCGGGGCCTTTTTTCATTTTCGGAGGACAGCCATGAAATGGTTCGGACGCAAGGCCGGGCGCGATGGGGCGCGGCCGGTGTTGGCGCAGGGCGGGGCGACGCTGTGGCGCGAGGGGAGCGGGCCGGCGGCGGGGGGATGGGCGCAAGGCTATGAAGCGCAGGTCCGGGCCGCCTATCTGACCAATCCGATCGCGCAACGCGCGGTGCGGATCGTGGCGGAGGGGATGGCGGCGATGCCGGTCGCGGGCGATGCGCGTGCCGTGGCGCTGGTGATGGCGCGGTCGGCGGGGCAGGAATTGCTCGAAAGCGTGGCCGCGCAGCTGCTGCTGCACGGCAATGCCTATATCCAGCTGATCGACGACGGCGCGGGCGGGATCGGCGAACTCTATGCGCTGCGGCCCGAGCGGGTCACGATCGAGGCGGATGCGACCGGGTGGCCGGCGGCCTATCGCTATCGCGTCGGCGAGCGGGTGATGCGGATCGCCGCCGCCGACGGCGCGGGGCGGCCGGGGCTGGTGCATATCCGCGGCTTCCATCCGGTCGACGATCATTACGGGCTGGGGTGCCTGGGCGCGGCGGCCGGGGCGGTGGCGATCCACAACGAGGCGGCGCGGTGGAACAAGGCGCTGCTCGACAATGCCGCGCGGCCGTCGGGGGCGCTGGTCCACGATCCGGGCGATGGCGGGGTGCTGTCGGGCGAACAGTTCGACCGGCTGCGCGCGCAGATGGACGACGCCTTTGCCGGCGCGGCCAATGCCGGGCGGCTGATGCTGCTCGACGGGGGCCTCAAGTGGCAGGCGATGAGCCTGACCCCGGCGGACATGGATTTCGTAGGCCTGAAGGCGCAGGCGGCGCGCGAGATCGCGCTGGCGTTCGGGGTGCCGCCGATGCTGCTGGGGCTGCCGGGTGACAATACCTTCGCCAATTACCGCGAGGCGAACCGGGCGCTGTGGCGGCAGACGATCGTGCCGCTGGGCAACCGGGTGTTCGGTGCGATCGGGCAAGGGATCGACGGGTGGCTGGGGACGGGGGCGCTCACTGTCGATCTCGACCGGGTGCCGGCGCTGGCCGACGAGCGCGACCAGTTGTGGGCGCGGGTGGGGGCGGCGGATTTCCTGAGCGCGGAGGAGAAGCGGGGG
>NZ_JASCXF010000067.1:0-7725 GCF_030062225.1 Sphingomonas sp. 2R-10 | reverse complement strand
GGCCAGCCGATCGCACTGCCCGCCGCCCCGCCGCCGCCCGGTGCGCAGGCGGTGCTGTCCCGCCTGAACGCCACGCCGGTCGCCGGCGGCTATGCGATCGGCGCCAACGCCCCGCCGGGCATGCGGCCGGGCGACGTGGTCCAGTCGGTCAACGGCGCCGCCATGACCGACCAGTCGGCGGTCAACGCCGCCATCGCCGGCGCCGCCGCTTCGGGGCAGGCACAGGTCACCATCCTTCGCGACGGCAAGCCGATCACCGTCTCCATTCCCATCCGTTAGGGTTTCCTCCCGTGCGCCATCGCCTCGCTCCCGCCTTCCTCGCCCTCATGCTCGCCGCGACCAGCCTGTCGCCGGTGGCCGCGCAGACGCCGGCGGCCGACATCGTCGTCAACATGCGCGGCGTGGAGATCGCCGACGTCGCCGACCAGATCAGCCGCATCACCGGCCGCACGCTGATCCTCGATCCGACGGTCAAGGGGCAGGTGACCGTCACTTCCGCCGAACCGCTCTCGCCGGCGGGGGTATGGGAACTGTTCCAGTCGGTCCTGCGCGCCAACGGCTTCGCCGCGGTCC
Organism: Sphingomonas sp. 2R-10; assembly: GCF_030062225.1. Lineage (NCBI taxonomy): Bacteria > Pseudomonadati > Pseudomonadota > Alphaproteobacteria > Sphingomonadales > Sphingomonadaceae > Sphingomonas > Sphingomonas sp. 2R-10. The sequence continues at coordinate 7,152 of NZ_JASCXF010000067.1, read as the reverse complement.
GCTCCGGCTCGGCATGGCGCATCATTCCGCAGGCGAATGCGGTCCGCGACGGCGGCGTGCGCCAGCGCGGCGTCGGCGGGCAGGAACTGACGACGCGCATGGTCCGCCTGTCGAACGTGCCCTCGGCCGATGCCGCGCGCATCGTCCGCCCGCTGGTCGCCAGCTTCGGCAGCGTCGAGCCGCTGACGCAACCCAATGCGATCGTCGTCACCGACTATGCCGACAATGTCCGCCGGATCGAGGCGCTGGCCCGCTCCTTGGACGGTGGCGGCGGATCGACCTTTGCCACCATCACCCTGACCAACGGCAATGCCGGCGATATCGCAACGGCGATGCAGGCGGTGCTGGGCGAAGGCGGCGCGCGCGTCGCGGGCGATCCGCGCAGCAACACCATCCTCGTGCGCGGCACCCCGGCGGGCGTCGCCGAGGCGCGCCGCATCGCCCAGTCGCTCGACGCGCGCGGCGGAGCCGCGCAGATGTCGACCCGCGTCTTCCGCCTGAACTATGCCGATTCCGAAAGCGTGACCGAAGTGCTGCGCGGCATCCTGGGCCAGCAGCAGTCGGCGACCAACCCGGTCGCCCGAAGCCTGTCGACCATCAGCCAGCGCAACAATGCCGGCGCGGCGCTGTCCGGCCTGATCGCCAATGGCGGCGCGAGTGCCGGCGCGCTCGCCGCCGCCTCGGGCGGTCTCGGCGGCGCGACGGGTGCCACCGGCATGAACGGCGGCATCGGCACCGTGGGCCAGAACCCGTCGGCTACCCCGGCACAGGGCTTCGCCACCCCCGACATCACCGTCCAGCCCGCGCCCGACATCAACGCCGTCGTCGTCCGCGGCACGCCGACCGCCATCGCCCAGATCGAACGCCTGATCCCCGACCTCGACGTCCGCCGCCCGCAGGTGCTGATCGAGGCGGCGATCGTGGAGATTTCCGGCGACGATGCCGAACAGCTCGCGGTGCAGATCGGTACGGCGGGCGCGGCGCTCAACCAGTTCAGCGGGGTCGGCACCTCGTTCGACAACGCAGGCTCGTCGCTCGGGCGGATACTGGGTGTCCTCGGCGTGCCCGGTGCCGCGCTGCTCGGCAACGGGCTCAGCGGCAACGTGACGATCGGCGACGATTTCTCGATCCTCGTGCAGGCGCTGAGCACCTCGTCCAAGGCGAATTTGCTGTCGACGCCGCAGGTGACGACGCTGGACAACAAGCTGGGCGAACTGATCGTGGCGCAGGAGGTGCCGTTCGTCACCGGATCGATCCTGACCGGCAACGGCACCGCCAACCCCTATACCACCATCGAGCGCAAGGACGTCGGCATCACGTTGCGCGTCGTGCCGCGCATCAATGCCGGCGACACGATCCGGCTGGAAGTCAGCCAGGAAGCGTCCGCGCTGTCGCCGACCCAGCTCAACGGCGCCGCCGACCTCATCACCCAGAAGCGCGCCACCAGCACCACCGTTCTCGCCGACAACGGCCAGACGATCATGCTCGGCGGCCTGACCAGCGACGACTACAACCGCACCCGCAGTCAGGTGCCGATCCTCGGCAGTATCCCGATCGTCGGCGAACTGTTCAAGGGCCGCACCGAACGCCGCCAGAAGCGCACGCTGTTCGTCTTCCTCAAACCCACCATCCTGCGCGACGGGGCGGACGCCACGGCGGCGGCGAAAAGCCGCTACGACCGGCTGCGGCGGGACGAGGTGTTGCAGGGCGACAAGCGCAGCCTGCTGCTCAATCCCCCCGCCCCGCGCCTGACGATGGAAATCGACGGGATCTATTGAGGCCCAGCCGTCACCCCGGGCTTGACCCGTGGTCCCGCTTCCTTGCCGACCGCAGCGTAACACGGGACGTTGGCGAAGGTCGGAACCTGCGCAACATTCGCTGTCGTACCCCCGCGCAGGCGAGACGTCTGCAAAGCCCTCCATCCGTACCCCGGCGAAGGCCGGGGCCCAGTTGGGGGGGCATTGGCAAGATACGGACAAGCCTTTCCAACTGGACCCCGGCCTTCGCCGGGGTACGGCGAGTAGTTGGCTCTGCTCGAGACTTTCGCAGAGGTTTCGCGCAGGCGGGAGTTCAGGGCGGCATACGATGCTGCTGATTTGTTTGACTCTTGACCCCCGACTGCGCGGGGGTACGGCAGCGCCGCGATCGAACGGCAGGTCGCTACCGGCGGGGTGACGCGAGAAGATTACTCCCCAACCCCCAGCCGCTTCCCCAGCCACCGGTCGATCAGGTCGATGGTATCGGGATCGGAAATCGGCCACCCCTGATATTCGCGCTTGCCCGCGACCGTCGCCACCAGCGGCTTGAACCCATGTTCGACCTTGGGCATCCACGCGATCGTCGCATCGGGATTCTGCTCCAGCGCGGCGAGCGCGGAGGGGATGGCCAACCGGTTCGTCACTACCGTATCGCCCGCGGCATAGACCGCCAACACCGGCGCCGTCACCTGTCGCAATACCGCCCCCGGCCCCACGGTGTAGAGGGACGACGTCGCCGGATCGCCCAGCGTCTTCACCGCCCCCTCGCCCTGCGCCCGCGTCCACCCCTCCGCGACGAACGCATCGACGATCGCCGCACGATCGGCCGCGACCAACCCCGCCGCCGCCCCGCCGGTCAGCCCGTCCAGATAGCGCCGCGTGGCGTCGATCACCGGCGACAGCGCCTCGGCCTTCATGCCCGACAGTGCCAGCTGCTCGCGCATCGCATCGAGGAACAGCACACCGCGCTCCCCCGCCGGTGCCGCCATCATCACCACCGCGACGATCGGCGGTGCCGCGACCGGCGGCACATCGACCGCCAGCGCCGGACCGATCACGCCGCCCTGGCTCACCCCCAGCACCGCGATCCGCGCCGGATCGATCACGTCGCCCCGCGTGCGCAGCCACGCCAGCACCGCCGCCGCATCGCGCTGCGCCACGTCCATCGCGTCGAGGAACGCGCCGCTCGACGCGCCGACGCCGCGCTTGTCGAAGCTCAGCGTCGCGATGCCGCGTGCCAGCAACCGTTTCTCCAGCAGCGGATAGATGCCGTGCGGCGACGGTCCGCCCCCGCCCAGCAGCAGCACGACCGGCGGCCGTCGCTTGCCCGCGGGCAGCTGCAACTCGCCCGACAGCGCGACGCCCGGATCGGACGCGATCGTCACCGTCGCGCGCACGACCGGCGGCGGATCCGCGACCGGGGCCGCCACCGACAATGCCACCGCAACCAGCGCCTTACCGATCATCCACGCCTCCTGTCGAAACGCCTCGCCCTATCGCGCGGCCTGTCCGTCGTCCGGCAGCTCGCGATGCCATTCGACCAGCAGCACGACCGCCATCAGCTCGATCCCGATCGCCAGCGCCTGCGGCAGCGCGCACGGGTCATAGGGGAACAGGATCGCGCTGAACGCGATGCCCGTCGTCACCAGCGCCGCGCCCAGCCGGCACAGCATCGCCACCCGCGGCCAGTCGCGCTCCAGCATCGCCCAGCCCAGCAGCGCGTGGCCCACGCCCAGCAGCGCGGTCATCGCCGCCAGCCACGGCACGCCCGACTGGTTGGCATAGGTCACCGGCACGCTCGGCCAGCCGCTGATCGGCACGCCGGTACCGATGCGGTCGAACGCCAGATAGGGGAAACCGATGGCGGCACTCCACAGCAGCAGCCCCGCCATCGGCACCACCACCCCGACCGCCAGCACATGCGCGGCGATCGCGAACCGCCCCTCGGGCTGCGCCACCAGCGCGCGCACGCCGACGCCAAGGCATCCGGCGGCGAAGCGCAGCGGCGCGCCGCCATCGACCGCCTCGGCGAACTCGCCCTCCATCGCCTGCGCCCAGAGCCGCCGCCGCGGGCCGAGGCACCGCTGCGCCAGCACCAGCAGCGCGCGGGCGATGGCGATCCTCATGCCGGCACCGCCGCCGGATCGCCATCGGGCGCGTCGGGCGCATCCTGCGCCGCCGCCAGCGCCCGTCCCGCCCCGGTCAGGCGATAGGCATGGCGCGGTGGCCGCCCCGGCTGGGTCGGTTCGCGCCACTCCGCCTCGACCAGCCCCTGATCGCTCATCCGCATCAACAGCGGATACAGCGTGCCCGACAACAGCCCGGTTTCCTTCATCAGGTCATAGCCGTGCCGCCACGCCACCGGCTGCGCCGACAGCACCGCCAGCAGCGCGCGCATCTGTTTCGAAGGACGTCGTTCGCGAACCATGCGGCAAATCAAACATATGTAGATTTAGGAGTCAACGGCGGCCGCTTTCCTACAACCGGGGTTGCTGGCACGATGCGTCGATTGCCCTGGCCGTCCCCGCCCCGGAGCGGCAGCCACCGGTGCCGTGCGAATGGCGCACGAGTGTGACTTTCGTGACCTTTGGACGCGGAACGGGCGGCGGCCTTTCGACCACCGCCCGCCCGAACCGTTCAGGAACAAAGAGTTACAGCGCGACCACGCCGCCGTTGTCCTTGGTGATGACCACGGTCGCCGACCGCGGGCGGCTGCCGGCGGTGGTCGCCGGCCAGGTGCTGGTCGGCGCGTTGAACGCCCCGCCCTCGCCCGGATGCTGGATATTCACGAACAGCGAGCGGCCGTCCGGCGTCGATTCGATGCCGGTGATCTCGCACTGTACCGGCCCGACCAGGAAACGGCGCATGGTCGTCCCCGGTGCCTTGCCGATGCGGGTCGTCGCGGTGCTGGTCGCCGACACGCCGGTGTTGGTGATCGTGCGGGTGCCGCCGTCGCCGACGCTGCCCGGCATTGCCGCCAGCATCATGCAGTTGGTGACGTCGGTGTACGCGCCGTCGTCGGTCTGGATCCACAACACCGGCGTCACCTGTCCCGATGCGTTGGTCGGGCTGCCGAACCACAGGCCGTCGGGGCTGGAGAAGTCGTTGGTCGCGTCGAGGCCCGACAGGTTGATGTTGGTCGGGTCGAGATCGGCCCCGGCGCCAAAGGCATAGACGTCCCAGGTGAAGCGGGTCGCCTCGGTCGTGTCGCCCGCCTCGCGGACGCGGACGATATGGCCGTTGGCATTGCCGGTCGACCGCGTGCCGTTGGTGCGCGGATCGATGTACGAGCGCGGATTGGCCGCATCGACCTGCGCAGGGCTGCGCGACGAGTTGTTGGTCAGCGTGCAGTACATCTCGCCGGTGGCCGGGTTGACCGCGGTCCATTCCGGCCGGTCCATCCGCGTCGCGCCGACCGCGTCGCCCGCGAGGCGGCAATGCGTCAGCACGTCGGCCTGGTCGGCGAACGGATAGAGCGCGTTCGATGCGTTCAGGCCGTTCTGCCCGAACACCAGCGCGATCCACTCGCCCGACCCGTCGGCATTGAATTTCGCGACGTACAGCGTGCCGGCGTCGAGATACTTGTCGCCGATGGCGAGGCGGTCGGTCGCGGTCGCATCGGCCGCGGCCCATGGCGTGTTCGACACGAACTTGTAGATATATTCGTTCTGCGCGTCGTCGCCCATGTAGAAGGCGGGCTTCACGCCGGCGATGGCGCGCCCGGGGCAGGCGCCCTCGTGGTTCATCCGGCCCAGCGCGGTGCGCTTGCGCGGGGTCGATGCCGGATCATAGGGATCGATCTCGACGCACCAGCCATACTGGTTCGGCTCGTTGCGGAAGTCGCCGGTGCCGTTCACCGGCTTGGCCGGATCGATCGTCGCGTTGAACTTGCCGATTAGCGTCGACCCCGTCGTTGCCTCCGCCGCCGTCGTCCAGCCATAGTTGCCGGCACGCTGCGACAGGCCGTAGCGGGTGAACGCCTGGGTCGACTTCGCGCCGACCAGCGCGGCACGCTGCGCATTGTCGCCGCTGTCGCGCCGGAAATAGCCCGCCCAATTCTCTTCGCAGGTCATGTACGTGCCCCACGGCATATGGCCGTTGGCGCAGTTGTTGATCGTGCCGCGCCCAGTGGTGCCGTCGGGCGAATAGGCGGTGAACAGCAGCGGACTGCCCTTCACCGGGCCGCTGAACGCCATCGGGGTATAGGGGGTGATGCGGCGGTTGAACGACGACGCCTTCACATAACTCCATTTGCCGTCCGTCCCCCGGACGACCTCGACCACCGACACGCCGTGGCATTCCATTTCCTTGACCACCTCGGACGTCAGGCGCGTGGCGCCCGGCGTCACGCCGGCGACATGGAGATACTGCTCGGAGATGTTCTCGTGGTTCATCACCAGCAGGCCGCGCAGCGAATTGTTCGCGTCGCGCGCGGTGCCGGTGGCGGCCAGCCCGAAATAGCTCATGCCGTCATGATGGTCGCCGGCGCGCGCGCCGTAATTGGTGTCGGTGCCGTTGTTGGCGAATTCGGGCGTGGCGACGTTCAGCGGATCGCCCAGCCGGTACAGCACGGTCGCGGTATAGCCCGTCGGCACGGTGACGACGTCGGCCAGGCTCCTGGCCACGGCGGTGAAGCCCAGCGTCGGCGGCGCGACCGCCACGGTGATGTCGCTGCTGCTCGCCGCACCCTTCGCGTCGGTCGCGGTATAGCGGAACACGAGGCTGGTGGTCGCCGCCACGGCGGGCGCGATGAAGGTGGCGACGCCGGGCGTCGTGCTCGACAGCGCGACGGTCGGCCCCGACACCTGCGTAAAGACCTGGCTGACGATCGCATTGTCGTCGGTGGCGGTGCCGGTCAGCGTGACGACGCGGCCCGCGCTGGTCGCACCGTCCGCCCTGGCGCCGACGACCGGCGGCGTGTTGTCGATGCCTTCGACCTTGTCGTCGCAGGCGGCGAGCAGCGTGCCGCCGAACACCGCGACCGCCGCGGTCGACGCACCGCCGCGCAATGCCTGCCGCCGCGAGTACCGCTGGTCGACCAGGTCCTGCAGGCTGGGTCCGGTGCTAGGATTGGTTTCGATATCGCCATCGTCGTATCCGATGGTCAGGTCGGTGTTCGCCATGATTTTCCCCGCTTATTTTCCGGACACCGGCCACGCCGGCACCCTCCCGCCGCCTGCGTTGGCGCATGGCTGCGACATGGCGGTTGCGGATCGATGAAGATCGCATGGCGAAACGACGACAGTTCGATGACGCGCTTGTCCGCAGGTCGATGCCGGGCGTAGGGGAGGGCGATGGCCGCAGACCCCCGCCCCGCCAACGACAGCGCGCCGATCCGGCCCAGCCTGTTCGACCGCGCGGTGGATGCGGCGCGCTGTCGTTGGCGGGGCGGGGG
>NZ_JASCXF010000066.1:0-11434 GCF_030062225.1 Sphingomonas sp. 2R-10 | reverse complement strand
ATGCCGACGCCTCGCCAAGGACTGGGAGGCTTCCATCGCCTCGTCAGAAGCATGGCTCATCATCGCATCCATCAGGCGAATGACCCGCCGTATCGCAAAGCTCGAATTATGAGTCGGGCTCTAAGGATCGGACCGAGAGATGATCCTTTGTCCGGGCGCCGTTTGCGCGTCAATGCTGTCGCCGATCATGACGAAAGGGACGGACATGCAGTATCGATCGATCTTGAAGCGATGCGCGGCGATCGCGCTTGCGGTAGCGGCTACCCCGGCGATCGCCGCCGATCCGCCCGCATGGAGCACGCCGGTCGAGCCGTTCCGCATCACCGACAACGTGTTTTACGTCGGGACGCAGGGGCTGTCGGCCTATCTGATCGTGTCGTCCGAGGGGGCGATCCTGCTCGACGGCACGCAGGACCGCAACGCCGCGCTGATCGAACGCAGCATCCGTCGGGTCGGCGTGCCGCTGTCGCGGGTGAAGCTGATCGTCAGCAACCATGCGCATGACGATCATGTCGGGGCATTGGCGCGGATCAAGCGCGATACCGGCGCGCGCTTCGTTGCGAGCGCCGGCGATCGCTGGGCGCTGGAACATGGCACCAGTCGCGGCGATGTCGACTACACGCCCCGCCGCTATCCGCCGGTCAAGGTCGACCGGGTGATTCGCGACGGCGAGGTCGTGCGGCTGGGCGATGTCGCACTGACCGCGCACCTGACACCGGGCCACACGCCGGGCTGCACCAGCTGGAGCATGACCGCACCCGACCGGGGCACGGCGCGCCGGATATTGTTTCCATGCAGCATCAGCGTCGCCGGGAACCGGCTGATCGGCAATCGTGCCTATCCGGGGATCGCCGGGGATTTTCGGGCGACCTTCGCCAGGCTGGCGGCGATGCAGGCAGACATCGTGCTGACCAGCCATCCCGAAGCGGCGGACGTCGTGGAACGCGGCGCGCGGCGGCGGGCTGGGCAGCGCGACGCCTTTGTCGACCGCACGTTGCTGCCCCGGCTGGTCGCCGGATATCGCGCCGATTTCGACCGGGATCTGGCGGCGCAGCGCAAGGCGAAATAGCGCTCGCGAAGCGGTATCGGCTTCGCGGCGAAGGCGATATGGTCGCCCGATGTCGCCGTCCCTTTCGCCCAGCCCGCTCGGGGGCCGTTTCGTGCGCTGGGGATGGATCGCGCTCGGCTGGTTCTTCGTCGGGCTCGGCGTCATCGGCGCGCTGCTGCCGGTGATGCCGACGACGATCTTCCTGATCCTCGCCGCGGGGTGTTTTGGGCGGGGGGCGCCGCGGTTGGAGCGACGGATGTTCAACCATCCGCGGTTCGGGCCGACGCTGGTCGCGTGGCGGCGGGACGGGGCGATCGGGCGGCGGGCCAAGGTCATGGCGTGCAGCGGCATCGCCGCGGGATACGGCCTGTTCCTGTGGGGCGCGCGGCCCGGCGTCGCGCCGGCGCTGGTCGTGGCGGCGGCGATGGCGGCCTGCGCCGCCTATGTCGTCACGCGTCCGGCACCTCGCCGATGATCGTCACGACCGGCATCAGCGCCGCAAGGCTGATTTCCAGCTCGGCATGGCGGAACGGCTTGGTCAGGCGCGGGATATCGGCGTCGATCCCCGCTTCGTCGGCATAGCCCGACACGATCAGCACCGGCAGGCCCGGATGGCTGACCCGCAGCAGCTGGGCCAGATCGGCGCCGCTCATCCCCGGCATCAGGTGGTCGGTCACGAGCACGTCGGGGACCAGCCCGTCCGCCATCGACCGCAGCGCCTCCTCCGCCGATGCCGCCTCGACCACGTGATAGCCGAGGTCGGCGAGCATGTGCGCGGTGCTCATCCGCACCAGATCCTCGTCGTCGATCAGCAGCGCGGTGCCGAGCTGCGCCGGGATCACCGACAGTTCGAGCGGGCGATCCTCGTCGGCCGGCGTCGCGGCGCTGACCGGCAGCCACAGGCAGATGGTGGTGCCGACCCCGGCCGCGCTCTCGATCGTCAGCCCGCCGCCCAGCTGCGCGGTCAGGCCATGGACCATCGACAGGCCGAGGCCCGTGCCCTTGCCCACGCCTTTGGTCGAGAAGAACGGTTCGATCGCGCGGCGCAGCGTAGCGGGGTCCATGCCGCAGCCGGTGTCGCCGACGCTCAGCCGGATGTAATGCCCGGGCGAGAGGTCGGCAGGACCGTTCGCCGCGACGCTGCGGCGACACGCGGCGATGGTCAGCGTACCGCCGTCGGGCATCGCGTCGCGCGCGTTCACCGCAAGGTTCAGCAGCGCCATTTCGAGCTGGTTGAGGTCGGCACGCGCCGGGGCCAGTTCGTCCAGTTCGACCCGCACCGCGATCGTCGGGCCGAGAGTCGATTCGATCAGCCCGGCCATGCTGTCGATCACCCGCGCGACATCGACCGCGGTCGGTTGCAGCGGCTGGCGCCGGGCGAAGGCCAGCAGCCGCTGGACCAGCATCCTGGCGCGCTCCGCCGATTGCAGCGCCCCCGCGATCAACCGCTGTTCGCGCTCGGTGCCGATGCTCTTTCGCACCAGCAGGTCGAGCGAACCGATGATCGGGGTCAGCAGGTTGTTGAAGTCGTGTGCGACGCCACCGGTCAGGCTGCCCATCGCCTCCATCTTCTGGCTCTGGCGCAGCGCGTCGCGCGCGATCTCCAGATCGGCCTCGCGCGCCTTCGCCTCGCTCAGGTCGCGGCCGACCGCGACGAAGTTCGTGCCATCGGCCTCCGGGGCGACGGTCCACTCGATATGCTTCCATTCGCCGCTGCGCGTGGCGATGCGGTTCTCGAAGCGCGTGGGACGGTGCGTCTGCGCCATCTGCGCGATCGCCAGCATCGTGTGCGGCTGGTCCTCGAGGTGCATGAAGCTGGCATAGCCGCGCGTCAGCAGCTCGATCTCGCTCCACCCCAATACCCGCGACCACGCCGGGCTGACCGCCGACATCATCCCGTCATAGCTGGCGCGCGCCAGCATGTCCTGCGACAGGTTCCACAGCCGGTCGCGCTCGGCCGAGCGGACCGCCACCTGTTCCTCCAGCGTCTCGTTCAGCCGGAGCAGTTCCTCCTCGGCCCGCGCCCGCTCCACCGCGCTCTTCACGCGCTCTCCGACCTCCTGGACCAGACTCTCCTCGGCCGCGGTCCAGCCGCGCGCGGTGGCGGATTGTACCGCAAGCACCCCGACCCATTCGGTTTCGTCGAACAGCAGCACGTCGATGAACGCGCCGACCCGGCGATCGGCGAGCCCGGCGCGTGCTTCTTCGTTCAGCCGCGCGTCATGCGCCACGTCAGCCAAGACGATCGGTACGCCGGAACGATAGGCGTCGAGCAGGTCGGGGCCGAACGCCTCGAGCGAATGGATTCCCTTCAACGAGGGCACGCCGCGGCAATGATCGAAATCGACGGTCATCATGCCGCCGCCGATCTCGGCGTAGAACACTCGGCTGGCATCGATCCATTCACCCAGCCGCTCGGCCGCGACCATCATGATCGCGTCGCGGGTGGTCAGCGGACGCAGCGCGTCGGACAGCGTCAACAGGAACTGCGTGCGCCGAGCATTCGCCACCCGCTCGGTCGTCTCCGCGAGGATGCAGACCACGCCCGCCGGATCGCCCCGTTCGTCGAGCACCGGCGAATAGTCGAGGTTCATCCACACCTGTTCGGGCCGGCCGTTGCGGTGCAGCGTCAGCTCCTGATCGCTGTAGCGCAGCGTTCCGCCGGCAAGGCCGATGCGCATGACGTGATCGTTGAAGTCGGCGACCTCGGGCCAGCCCTCGCGGACCTTCGAACCGAGCAGCTGCGGATGCCGCTTGCCCGCGAAATGCGAATAGGCGTCGTTGTAGAGCATGACGCCATCGGCGCCCCACAGCATCACGATCGGGACCGGCGAGCGCAGCAGCAGCGCGGTGGCGGTGCGCAGGCTCTGCGGCCACCCCTCGATCGGGCCGAGCGGCGTGGCGTCCCAGTCCAGCGCGGCGATCAGCGCGGCACAGTCGCCACCGCCCGACAGGAACGCATGGACGGCGACGGGGGCGGGCGTCGTACGAAGCGTATCGACGATACGGAGGTCGGACATCGAAACGGATCGATCCTGCAAGAAACACCTCGTCGGGCGGAGACCGGCTTCCCGCACCTGCGACATACAATGACGTGCCACCTGTAGCGCAAACGGGTTTTCGAGGGAAATGTTACGTTTGGGGCGGGGGTACGCTGGATCGGGGCTGACATTCAGTCGTTCCGGGCGGACCATCCGCTTCCGCCACCCCGGACCTGATCGAGACCTCTGCAAAAGCCCTCGATCCCTATAGCCGGATGATCTTGAACGGAACCGTTCGTCCTGAGTAGCCGCTGAGCCTGTCGAAGCGGCGTATCGAAGGACTGTGGTGATGCTTCGATACGGGCCTTCGACAAGCTCAGTCCCTACTCAGCACAAACGGTTCTACCTGAGGTCGTCAGGCTCTACCCCGGCGAAGGCCGGGGCCCAGTTGGGGGGCATTGGCAAGATACGGAAAGGCCTTGCCAACTGGACCCCGGCCTTCGCCGGGGTACGGCGAGGCGTTAGCTCTGTTCGAGACTTTCGCAGAGGTCTCGGTCAACCCCCGGGGTGATGATACGCGCGGAAACGTCGATCGGCCCTGGAGTTTGATCCATCCGACTGGAAACGTCACCCCAGCGAAGGCTGGGGTCTCCATCGGCCCCTGCTGCTGCGCGCTATCACCGGGAGATCCCAGCCTTCGCTGGGATGACGCCCGTTTCAACAGGGATGGATCAAATTCCGGGGGCCAAGGGGCAAGCGGTTGTTTTGCCTGGCTCTGGACCCCCGCCTGCGCGGGGGTACGCTGGATCGGGGCTGACATTCAGTCGTTCCGGGCGGGCCATGGGCGTTGCGGAAACGTCGGTTCCGTCCTGACCCGTCGCTTCCCGGCCTGCCTGCACCCGCCACCATGACTGTCCCATATTGCGCACGGCCGGACTGTCCTCCGCCGTGCTTTGCGGCTAATCGAACGGTTCGTAGCTGGATCGGAATTTGCGTGTCGCCCGAACTGCCTTCCCCCCTGACCGATTATTTCCTGCAATCGCGGGTCGCGCTGGCGCTGGCGACGGCCGGGGGCGACAACCACCTGCTGCTGGTCAGCGAACCGTTCTGCACGCTGACCGGATACCGGCCCGAGGACGTGCTGGGCCGCAATTGCCGGATGCTGCAACGGGATGCGGCGAATGTCGAACCGCGCGCGCGACTGCGCGAATTCATCGAACGTGACGGGCAGGCGAATGTCCGGACGCCGATCGTCAATTTCCGCAAGGACGGGACGCCGTTCGTCAACCTGCTCTACATCTCGCGGCTGCGGTCGATCGACGGGGAGACGCGCTATTTCTTCGCATCGCAGTTCGACGTCAGCCGGTCGCAGCCCGACCTGCTGGCCGATTACGACGACCTGCTGACGGCGACGCTGGGCCGGCTGGTCCCGATCGCGGGCGATGCCGGGATCGTGGTGGAAGGTACGCTGATGACCATCGCCAACAGCGCCGCGATCGTGGCACAGGCGAAGATGATGCTTGCCGATCTCGAGTCCGCGCCCGGTGCATGACGTCGTGAAGCCGACGTCCGACGGCACCCGGGAAGCCGTCGCCGACGCCGTGCCGATCGTCGGTATCGGCGCGTCGGCCGGCGGGCTGGAGGCGCTGCGCGAGATGCTGGCGCCGGCCAGCCTGCCGACCGGACTGGCGTTCGTCGTGGTCCAGCACCTCGACCCCAATCACGAAAGCATGCTGGCGCAGCTGCTCGACCGCAACACCGTGCTGGAGGTGCTGCAAAGCGCGGGCGGCGAGCGGATCCGGCCCGACACCGTCTACATCATCCCGCCCGGCCGTGGCCTGGCGATCCGCGACGGCGTGCTGGAACTGACCGATTTCGAACAGCCGCGCGGGCTGCGCCGGCCGATCGACGATTTCTTCGTCTCGCTTGCCGGCGACCAGCAATCGAACGCCGCCTGCGTCATCCTGTCGGGCACCGGCGCCGACGGCACGACCGGCCTGCGCGCGATCAAGGAACATGGCGGCCTGTGCGTCGTGCAACAGCCCGAAAGCGCGCGCTACGACGGCATGCCGCTGTCGGCGGTCGGCACCGGCATGACCGATTTCGTCAAGCCGCCGGGCGACATCCTGCCCTGCCTCCAGGCGTTCTTCGAGCGGCGCGGCACCGACCCGATCGAGCCCGAGGCGAACGTCGTCGCCGACCATGTCGACGAGATGTGCCGGGTGCTGCGCAACGCGATCGGCCACGATTTTTCAGGCTACAAGCGCTCGACGCTGGTCCGCCGGGTCGAACGGCGGATGCACGTGCTGGGCATCGATACCGGGCGCGCCTATCTGGGCCGCATCCGCAGCGATGCCGCCGAATGCGAGGCGCTGTTCCGCGACCTGCTGATAAACGTGACCCGCTTTTTCCGCGACGCCGATGCGTTCGAGGTGCTGCGCACCCGCGTGGTCGAGCCGCTGATGGCCGATCGCAGCGCGGACGAGGATATCCGGGTGTGGGTCGCCGGCTGTTCGAGCGGCGAGGAGGCCTATACCATCGCCATGCTGTTCGCCGAGGCGGCGCGCAAGTCGGGATCGCCGCTGGCCGTGCAGATCTTTGCGACCGACATCGACGAACAGATGCTGTCGATCGCGCGGGAGGGCAGCTATCCCGCGGCGGCGATGGCCGACATGCCGCCGCATCTGCGCGAACGCTATACCGTGCCGCACGCGGAACGATTCACCATCGCCGCGTCGATCCGCGACATGATCCGCTTTTCCAGCCACAGCGTGGTCAAGGACCCGCCGTTTTCGCGCATCGACCTGGTGTCGTGCCGCAACCTGCTGATCTATTTCGACGACCGGTTGCAGCAAGCGGTGCTGCCGCTGTTCCATTATGCGCTGCGTCCGGGCGGTTACCTGTTCCTCGGATCGTCGGAAAGCGTCGGGCGGTTCGAGCATCTGTTCATGGCCGTCGACCAGCAGGCGCGGCTGTTCGAACGCACGCAGGGCGCGCCCAGCTATCCCATCGACCTGCCGGGCAACCAGCGCCAGCCGGTCGTGCGGCGCGAGCCCGACACGCGCGGCGCGGGTTCGGCGCTGTCGAGCGAAGGGCTGGCCACCCGCCGGATGGTCGAGCGCTATGCCCCGCCCAGCCTGATCGTCGATCAGGACGGGGGCATCATCTCCGCGTTCGGCAAGCTCAGCCGCTATTTCGAATTTCCGGTGACGCGCACCGGTGGCAGCAGCGCGGTGAACCTGGCGCGACCGGGCCTGCGCAACGTCGTCGGCCCCTTGCTGCGGCAGGCGCGCGACGAACGCCGCCGGGTGGTCGCGCGCGACGTTTCGGTCGAGACCGACCATGGCACGCAACCGGTCGAGGTGATCTGCGACCCGCTGGGCGACGGTACGCTGCTGTTCGTGTTCCGCGATACCGGGCCGTTCGTGCCGTCGGACCATGGCGAGTCGCTCGACCTCGAATCCGGTGACGATCATCTGGAGGCGCTGGAGGACGAACTGCGCCTGACGCGCCACCGGTTGCGCGCCGCGATCGAGGAACTGGAGACGGCGAACGAGGAGCTCAAGAGCTCCAACGAAGAAATGATGTCGATGAACGAGGAGCTTCAGTCGACCAACGAGGAGCTGTCGACGGTCAATGACGAGCTGAAAAGCAAGGTCGACCAGCTGACCGTCGCCAATTCCGACCTGCGCAATTTCTACGAATCGACCGAGCTGGCGGTCGTCGTGCTCGACGCCGACATGAAGGTGCGCAGCTATACCGATTCGGCGACCCGCATCTTCCCGCTGAAACCCGCCGATCGCGGCCGGCCGCTGACCGATGTCGCCAGCCGGTTGCAGGATTCGACGCATCTCGACGATGCGCGCGCCGTGGCGGCGGGGGCGTCGCCGATCCAGCGGCGGGTACGGACGATCGATGGCCAGCACGTCTTTTCGATGCGGGTGCTGCCGTATCGCACGCAGACCGGGCGGGTGGACGGCACCACGCTGGTGCTGACCGAGATCACCGACGCGCTGGCGCTGGAGCGGCAGCTGGCCGCCGAGCGCGAGCGGCTCGACCTGGCGATCAAGGCGGCAGGCATCGGGGTGTGGGAATATTGCCCGGAGAATGGCGACCTGACGCTCGATCCGGTCGAACGCCAGCTGTTCGAGGTCGACGGCGATGCGAAGGCCGGGATCGACGTGCTGCTCAACCGCATCGACCCCGACGACCTGCCGAAGGTCGAGGCATCGCTGCGCCGCGCGATCGAGCGCAGCGGCGATTTCGAGGCGACGTTCCGCCTGCGTCGCAGCGATGGCGGGGTCCGCTGGGTCAAGGGGTTCGGCCGGGCGATCGCCGGGTCGGCGCCGCAGCGGCTGGTCGGCGTGTCGATCGACGTCACCCCCGAATATGCGCTGGCCGAAACGCGCGAGCTGATGCTGCGCGAGATGAACCACCGGGTGAAGAACCTGTTCGCGGTGATCGCGGGCATGATGACCATCGCCGCGCGCAGCCATGACGACGTGCGCAGCTTCGCCGACGACCTGCGGAACCGCATCGCGGCGCTTGGCAGCGCGCATTCGCTGGCGTCGCCGGCGGGGCGGCCGCATGCGGTGGGGCTGGACGACATCGTCGCGACGACGCTGGCGCCGTATCGCGACCATGCGCGGATCGAAATCGACGGTCCGGTCGTTGCACTCGATCGAAGCTGTCTGTCGCCCCTTGCGCTCATCCTCCACGAATGGGCGACCAATTCGGTCAAATACGGGGTGCTGGGCAGCGGTGGCGAACGGGTCCTGCACGTACAGTGGCAGGTCGGGGATGACGGGATCGTACTGACATGGACCGAGGATGCGGGCGCGATGCATGACCGGGAACCGGGCAAGCGGGGTTTCGGATCGGTGCTGGTGGAAACCAGTGTCCGACAACTGCGTGGCGTATTGACCGGCACGGATGCAGACGGGCACCTCCATCTGGAGGTCCGCCTGCCGGCCAGCGTCATCCTGCATGACTAATCCGGTCCTGCTCGTCGAGGACGAGCTGTTCATCGCGCTGGACGTGCAGGCGACGATCGAGGCTGCCGGCTTCGAGGTCGAGGGGCCGTGCATGACGCTGGTCGAGGCGCAGGCGGCGGTCGCGCGGCACGGCGCGGCATTCGCCGCCGCGGTGCTCGACGTGCGGCTGGCCGACGGCACGGTCTTTCCGGCGGCCGACCAGCTTCATGCCGCGGGCGTGCCGTTGATCTTCCATTCGGGCCATGCCGATGACGAGGCGCTGCGCGAACGCTATCCGCAGGCGATGGTCTGTCCCAAGCCCAGCGCCCCGGCGGCGCTGTCCGAAGCGATCCGGCGCAGCGCCGCGGCGAACGGTTCGGACACGGAACAGCACGCGGCGGGCTGACGCCGGCCGTCGCGGATCAGGACGCCAGCCGCACCGACACGCGCACCGTTCGCGGCTGGCCGGGGAAGATCCATACCCGGCTGTACGAGCTTTGCGCATAGCGTTCGTCGAACAGGTTGTCGGCCTCGGCGCGCAGCGTCAGGCGCGGCGACAGGGCGTATTCGACCGCCGCCTTCGCCTTCACATAGGACGGCAGCACGACATAATCCCGCTCGATCGACCCGGCACGGTCGCCGACATAGCTCACGCCGGCGCTGACCGACACGCCGCGGCCCGTATCGTCGAGGAAGCGGCCGAGCGCGAAGATCGTCCCGCTGTGATCGGGGACGTTGAGCGCACGGTCGGTGGGAAAGGCGGCGTCGTCGACCCGCGCGCGCGTCCACGCGTAATTGCCGACCAGCTGCCAGTGCGGCGCGATGCGCACCGATCCGTCGAATTCGATACCGCGGCTTCGCAGGCTGCCGACGGGGGCGAGGAAGTTGGAATCGACCGGATCGTTGGTCAGGATGCCCTGCTTGCGGATGTCGAACCAGGTCGCGGCCACGTCGATCCCCGGCCAGCGCCCGGCGATGCCGACCTCGTACCCCTTGCCGCTTTCCGGCGCGAAGCCCTGTCCGACGCGATCGGTGCCCGAATTGAGCACGAAATTCTCGCCCCAGTTGGCATGGACGGCGATGGCGTCGGTCGCCTGATACCTGGCGCCGAGGCGGAAGTGGAATGGCTGGTCGACGGTGCGTCCGATCCGACCGGTATTGTTGTTCAGGATGCGCTGGCGATAGGCATCGAAGCGGATGCCGCCCGACAGCGTCAGGCGATCGGTCGCCTCCCACATATCCTGCGCATACAGCGTGCCGACCCAGCGCTTTTCCCGATTGTTGGTGAAGGGCAGCAGCGTCGGCGGCCGCTGGCCATAGACGGGCGCGAACACGTCGATCGCGTACGGATTGCCCCCGGTCGCCGGGTTGCCCGGATTGCGCCGCATCCAGCGCTCGGCATAGTCGAGGACATAGCCTTTCATCCCGAAGCTCGGCCGGTGGTCGCCGACGCGGCCCGACAGTTCGAGGCGGGCCGACAGGTCGTCGACCTCGAAATCGCGCGAACGGCGCTGGCGCCACAGCGTGCGGTCGTCGACCAGCCGCGACTGGTCGGATGACAGCCCCTTCAGCGTTCCCGTCCGCCACGCCACGCCGCCGTTGACGATCCAGTCGTTGCCGAGATCCACCAGCCCGGTCAGCTGGTGGCGCTGGTTGCGGAACCGGGTCAGCCCGTCATTGGGTTCACCGAAATAGGCCGAGCGCCGCACCGCATTGGCATCGCCCCGGATCGCCGGGATGCCGCGGTCGAACAGCGTGTCGAAGCGCGTGATTTCCCCGATATAGGTCAGGCGCACGGCATCGGACGGACGCCAGGTGAGCGATGGCGCCACCACCTGCCGCTCCAGCGTCACGAAATCTCGCCAGCCGTCCGAATCCTCGGCCGCGACGACGATCCGCGCCGCCAGCCTGGCGGTGATCGGGCCGGTCGCATCGACCTCCACCCGGCGGGTATCGAACGATCCGTAGGTGAAGGTCGCATAGGCCGACGGCGTGAAATCGGGCGTCTTGCTGACGATGTTCACGCGGCCGGCGGGATCGATATCGCCGAACAGCGCGCCGGCCGGGCCCTTCAGCAACTCGATCCGTTCGGTCGTCGCCGGATCGCGCGGCGGGCCCATGCCGCGATTGGCGAGGAAGCCGTCGACATAATATTCGGCGCCCCCGTCCGGCGTGCCGAGAAAGCCGCGAATGGCGAAATTGTCCATCACCCCGCCGCGATTATTCTGGTTGCTGACCCCGCTGACCAGTTCGAGCGCGTCGGACAGGCGATAGGCCCCGGCGGCGGTCAGCAGGTCGCGTTCGATCGAGCGGCTGGACTGCGACAGGCTGTGGGTGGCGTGATCGGAGGAGAGGGTCGCATCCTCGCCGGTGCGCCGGTTGCCGAGCACGACGATCTCTGCGGTATCCTCCGTCGCGGGTCGGGCGGGGGC
>NZ_JASCXF010000065.1:0-13444 GCF_030062225.1 Sphingomonas sp. 2R-10 | reverse complement strand
AACCGATGCCGACGCCTCGCCAAGGACTGGGAGGCTTCCATCGCCTCGTCAGAAGCATGGCTCATCATCGCATCCATCAGGCGAATGACCCGCCGTATCGCAAAGCTCGAATTATGAGTCGGGCTCTGAGCGGCGTGAAAGGTATCTCGCTCGATCACCGTGGCGACGGAATTAAGACGCGGCATATCCCGCTGATCCTGAAGTTTATGGCCGAGAAAAAACAATCGCTGCAGGTGCGGGGGGCGGCACCGTACAGCTACATCTGGGCCTATGAGGAGCCGGAGAACAATCTCGAGTTTTCCAGTGCCGTCGAGCTCGCCGTACAGCTTGCCGACTTTGCTTCGCGTGGCGTATCTCAGATCTTGCTCACCACCCACTCCCCTGTTTTCTACGATCTTGGAGACACTTGTCCGGAGGGCGTCGCCTGTGCGCACGTCTATCGAGACACCGACGAGGAAGGTACGGCCGTGAGCGAAAGCGGTTGTGCCGTAGACGAGAAGATGGGCACAATGGCCTTACTCGCGCCACGCGTTAAGCAACTCGTTCATGACGTCCGGGAGCAGGTCGAGGCCAAGCACAACGCCGAAGTTCTCGCCCGGCAGAACCGGCCAAAGATCTTCGTCGAGGGCGAAAGTGATAGGATCGTGCTCCGCCGCTGCGCAACGGTCTTTCACCCGGCGCGGGCAGGCTTCGTGGACTTCGAAACTAAGCGCGAAGGCGCGGGGCACAGCTACGTCATCGACATGCTCAACGGCTGGCGTTGCCAGCACAAACATCACCAGGATGGCCCCCGGGCGGCAGGAATCTTGGACGTGGACGCGGTCACGATGAAGAATGAATGGAACGCAGGCGTTGGAAATACCGCGTCGGCAAAATGCTTCTGCTACCCCAAGCCGAACCATGCCATCGCGGCACTCCAGGCGGGCTTCCGCCTGCCAGTGACCCTGGAGGTGCTTTATAGCCTCGATATTTGGCAGTGGGCGGAAGCACGCGGAATGCTTGAGGATAGGGTGCTTGCCGATAGCTATCCGGCTGCAATGGTCGAGGAGATCCTGAAGGGCGGAACCTCAGGCATTGAGGTCGACGAGGCCTACAGGATGTACGTGACACGGCAGTTCCGCGCGGGCACGAAAGTCGACGTGGCTAACCAGGTGAATAGGCTTGCTGAAGCACGTTTCCAGGCGGAGTTCGAGCGGCTTGGCGCGCTCTTGGGAGAGGTATTTGAATATTTAGGTGTGGCAGAGGTGCAGGTAGGCGCATGAGGCAGCGGCACGTGTCTGCACGCTGGTCCGAGAACAGCGCTCAGCAGCTTTAGCCCTCCGACTGAGTCAACGTTCGCTCACCCGAACTGAGCGATCCAAAGCCGCCAGTCCGCTTTCCACCAAAAAAGGGCTGTTATTAGCCCGGCCCGACTTCATGAGTGCCAATTCAAACGAGCCGAACGGAAATTTCCCAACGATTTGAGTGCCCATCTTCGGCCTTTGTGGGGCACCACTAACTAAAACCGCGCAAATGCTCGGTTTCGTGAGACCCCATAGAGGACTGTCTGAGAACTGCGCGCACGGTTGCCGCAGCGAGCACGCCGCCGCTGTGTGAGATCGGCAAAGGCGCTTTCACCGTCTGGGCCTTTGAAATCGCCGCTACGCGCTACCGGGTCTGTGGTTCACTTCGCGAAAGCAGGCATGGTGTTGCCGCTGCAGTGCAGACAATGACGATCCATGCGAACGCCTTCATCGGCGTACCGGGGAGCGCGACGGTCCCCTTGCTGCCTAACGTTGCGCCGGTTTCGCCGGATCGATGTGTCGCGCCTGTAGCGTCTGTTTAAGAATCTCGCGTAAATCGAGGCGATCCGAGAGCCTGATCGTCGCGCAAAAAGGCGCCGAGCGATACTGACGATCCTATTATCTCTTTCAGCCGATAATCGCGACAGAACGCGATAGGCGCTAAGCTATCTCTGGGAGCCCATCGAGGTGCTTCTCCAGCGTTACCGGATAGTCACGAACCCGCACGCCGGTCGCGTTGTAGACGGCGTTGGCAATCGCGGGCGCCACGCCCGACAATCCGAGTTCGCCAACGCCCTTCGCCTTGATCGGCGACATCGTGGCATCGACCTCTTCGATGAAATGCGCGTCCAGGTGCGGGACGTCGGCGTGGACGGGCACTTCGTAGCCGGCAAGGTCGTGATTGACGAAGAAGCCGAAGCGGGTGTCGACCGCCATCTCCTCCATCAGCGCGGCACCGATTCCCATCGTCATGCCGCCGACCACCTGGCTACGCGCGGTCATGGGGTTCAGGATGCGTCCGGCGGCGCAGATCGCCAGCATCCGCCGGACCCGGACGATGCCGGTATAGGCGTCCACCGCGACTTCGGCAAAATGCGCGCCGACGGTCTGCTGCGCATAGCGACTGGCGAGACCGCCATATTCCATCGCGTCCTCGGCGACGATGTCGCCGTCCCTCGCGGCGTCGGCCAGCGGCACTGACCGGCCCGCCGAGACGACCTGCCCGTCCGCGAACGTCACGTCCGCGGTGTTGAAGCCCAGCCGCTGCGCGACCAGCGCGCGCAGTTTCGCGCAGGCGGCATAGACCCCCGCGGTCGCCGATGCGGCGCCCGCCTGACCGCCCGAACCGGGGGTGACCGGGAACGTGGAATCGCCCAGCCTCGCGGTGACGCGGTCGAGCGGTACGCCCATCATCTCGGCGGCGGTCTGAGCCACGATCGTGTAGCTGCCCTGGCCGATGTCGGTCATGTCGGTTTCGACCGTGACGTGGCCGTCCTTGCCGAGCCGCACGCGTGCGCCCGCCTTCATAATCGGCGCACCGCGGATTGCACTCGCCATGCCCATGCCGATCAGCCACTTGCCGTCGCGCCGACTGCCCGGCTTCACCTGCCGCGCGCCCCAACCAAACTTTTCCGCGCCTTCGGTCAGGCACTGGATGAACGGCCTGGTCGAGAAGCGGCGCTCGGGCTTTTCGGGATCGACCTGGGTGTCGTTGACGATACGCAGCGCGACGGGGTCCATGCCCAGCTTTTCGGCCAGCTCGTCCATCGCCACTTCCAGCGCCATCATCCCCGGCGCCTCGCCCGGCGCGCGCATCGCATTGCCCTCCGCCAGGTCGAGCGTCGCGAGATAACGGCGCAGCAGGCGATTTTCGCCCGCGTACATCAGCCGGGTGGGAAGCGTGCACGGCTCGGTCCGGCCGCCGGGCAGATTGCCGGACCAGCAGTCGTGGCCGATGGCGAGCAGCCGCCCGTCCTTCGCCGCGCCCAGCCGGACCCGCTGAATCGTCCTGGGGCGATGAATGGTATTGTTGAACATGATCGTGCGTTGCAGCACCACCTTTACGGGACGGCCCGTCACCCGCGCCGCGATCGCGGCGAGAGCGAGATCGCTCTGCGTCGTGCCTTTGCCGCCGAAGCCGCCACCGATGAAGGCGGAGTGGAGGCGGATCTTGTCCCTCGGCGTCCCGATGATGAGGCCAAGGTCGCGGCATCCCCAGTCCATCGACTGGATCGCGGTCCAGCAGGTCAGCCGGTCGCCGTCCCAGCGCGCGATGGTGGCGTGCGGCTCCATCATCGCATGGGCCTGATCGGGAACGGCGTAGGTTTCGTCTACCGTGACCGGCGCGTCCGCGAACGCGGCGGCGAAGGCACCGACCGAAACCTCGGACGCGCCGCCGAACGGCTCCTGCGCCGCGATCGGGGCCGATGGCTTCTGCACGACGAGATCGAACTGGCCCTTGGCCCGCGCGCAATCGACGCGGACCAATGCGGCGGCGGCGCGTGCCTGTTCGAACGTGTCGGCGACGACGACGGCCACCGCCTGGTGATAATGATCGACCATCGGCCCCGCCAGGACGCGCTGCACGTAGAACTTGCCGACGCCGACGGGGCCGGCATTCTCGTGCGTGACGACCGCACGGACGCCGGGTGCGGCGCGGGCGGCGGCGGTGTCGATCGCGGTGATCCGGCCCTTCGCGATCGCCGCGCCCAGAATATAGCCGTAGGCCGCATCCGGCGCGGCATCGTGATGCTCGGCGGCGTAGCGCGCCGTGCCGGTTGTCTTGAGCGGCCCCTCCACGCGCGGATGGGCTCGCCCGACCACGGCCAGCCGGTCGATCGGCGTCGTGCCGGCGGGGGTGTCGAACTTCATGCCGTCGTCTCCAGTTCGGCCAGGAAGGCGTCGTGCGTCAGCGGGCGGGAGAACATCGGGAAAGTTTTCGTCACCGACGCCGCCTGTTCCTCCGCGCTCAGCGTGGCGGTGCAATCGGTCAGCGTCACGACGCGAAACCCGCGCTCATAGGCCGACCGCATCGTCGATTCGACGCAGCAGTTGGTCAGGAAACCGGCGATCGCCAGATCGGTGATGCCGCGCTGGCGCAGGATGAAGTCGATGTTGGTGCTGGCGAAACAGTCGAGGCCGCGTTTGCCCTCGATCACGATGTCGCCGTCGGCGGGTGCCATCGCATCGGCGATCTCCGCGCCCCAGCTGCCCTTGCGAAACGCCTGAGCCTGTTTGACACCGGCGAGGATACCGTAGGGGTCGGACGGCATCTCGGGATACCCATCCGCAAAGCTGATCGGGGCATGCATCACCGTCACGCCCCGCGCGCGGGCCTGTTCCACCACGGCGCGGCTACGCGCCAGCATGTCGGTGTCGGCCATCACCGCCTTCACCGCACCATGCTGGGCGCCGCCTTCGCTCACGAAGTCGTTCTGATACTCGATCAGCAAGAGGGCGGTCTTTTCGGGTGTCATCTTGCATTCTCCCATTTGGCCCGTTCCGAAGGTGGCTCACGCCACCGCCGGCAACCGGTCGAGATGCTTGTCGAGGGTCAGCGGATAATCGCGCAGGCGCACGCCGGTCGCGTTGTACATGGCATTGGCGACCGCCGCGCCGACGCCGCACAGGCCGAGTTCGCCGATACCCTTGGCCTTCATCGGATTGGCCTTGTCGTCGGCCTCATCGAGGAAGATCACCTCCTGGTGCGGGATGTCGGCATGGACCGGCACCTCGTAGCTGGCGAGATCGTGGTTGACGAAGAAGCCGAAGCGCCTGTCGACCGCCAGTTCCTCCATCAGCGCCGACCCGACGCCCATCGTCATCGCGCCGATCACCTGGCTGCGCGCCGTCTGCGGATTGATGATCCGCCCTGCGGCGCACACCGCCAGCATCCGGCGCAGCCGGGTCGCGCCGGTGTACATGTCCACGCCGACCTCGACGAAATGCGCGCCGAACGTAGACAACTGCCATGTCTTGTCGAGCGTGCCGAACTCGATCTTGTCCTCGGCCACCAGTTCCCCTGCGGCGGCGGCGCGACTCAGGTCTGCGGACCGGTTGCCGCTGGTTACCTTGCCGCCCTCGAACACCGCATCGGCCGAATTATAGCCGAACCGCTGGGCGACGACCTCGCGCAGCTTGACGCAGGCGGCATAGACGCCCGCGGTCGCATTGGCCGCACCGAACTGGCCGCCCGATCCGGCGGAAACCGGAAAGGCGGAACTGCCGAGTTTCACGACGACCGAGTCGAGCGGCACGCCCATCATCTCCGCGGCGGTCTGCGCGATAATCGTGTAGCTGCCGGTGCCGATGTCGGTCATGTCGGTCTCGACCGTGACGACGCCGTCCCGGCCCAACCGGACGCGCGCGCCCGATGGCATGTTCATGTGATTGCGGAAGGCGGAGGCGACACCCATGCCGATCAGCCACTTACCGTCGCGGACCTGTGCCGGCTTCGCATTGCGACGCGACCAGCCGAACTGCTGCGCGCCTTCGGTCAGACAGCGGACGAGCTGGCGCTGCGAGAAACGCCGCTTGGGGTCCTTGGGGTCTACCTGCGTGTCGTTCTTTACGCGAAAGGCGATCGGATCCATGCGGAGCTTCTCGGCCATCTCGTCCATCGCAACTTCCAGCGCCATCAGGCCCGGGGCCTCACCCGGCGCGCGCATCGCATTGCCCTCGGGCAGGTCGAGCACGGCAAGCCGCATCGACGTCAGCCGATTGGCACCCGCATAGAGCAGCTGCGTCTGCAGCACCGCGGCTTCGGGACCGCCGTTCGGCTGATCCCCCGAACCGCTTTCATGCGCGATCGCGGTGATCGTCCCGTCCCGGGTCGCACCGATGCGGATGCGCTGGCGCGTGGCGGGGCGATGCGTCGTGTTGTTGGCCATGAACGGCCGGCTCATCGCAACCTTCACCGGGCGACCGGCAGCCTTCGCGCCAAGCGCCGCCAGCACCGCATCGCTGCGCAGGAACAGTTTCCCGCCAAAACCGCCACCGACATAGGGCGACAGAAACGTCACCTTGTCCTTCGACATGTTCAACGTGGTGGCGAGATCGGTGCGGCCCCAGTCGATCATCTGGTTCGACGTCCACACCGTCAGCGCGTCGCCGTTCCACGCGGCGATCGATGCGAACGGCTCCATCATCGCATGGCTGTGATCCGGCGTGGTGTATTCGGCATCGAGCTTGACCGGCGCTGATGCGAAGGTCGTCTCGAACGTGCCGACCCGGTCTTCGCCCTTGCCGGGCTTCTCCGCATCGGTCAGCGGGGCCGTCTTCAACGCGGCGTCGAGGTCGAATCGGCCCTTCCCGCGAGCATAATCGACGCGGACGAGGCCGGCCGCTGCGCGCGCCTGTTCGAACGTCTCGGCGACCACGACCGCGACCGCCTGATGATAATGATCGACATCGGGTCCGGCCAGCAACTTGACGGTGTTGTACTTGCCCTTGCCAAGCTTGCCCACGTCGGCCGCCGTCACGATCGCAATCACGCCGGGCGCAGCCTTGGCGGTGGCCGTGTCAATCGCGTTGATGCGTCCCTTGGCGACGGCGGCACCGACGACATAACCGTACGCGGCGTTCTCGATCTCGCCGTGACGTTCATAGGCGTAGGGTGCCAGACCGGTGGTCTTGAGCGGACCGTCGATCCGGGTCTGCGCACGCCCGACGACCCTCATCCGGTCGATCGGGTTGGCGGCGGCGGGTGTTTCGAACTTCATGAGCCTATGCCTTCGCTTCGGCGAGGACCGAGGCAAGCGCGCGGGTGGCAAGCGGCAGCTTGAACGCATTGTCCCTGGTCGGCGTCGCGCCCTGGAACGCGCGCGCGGTCACGGCGGCGGCACCGCGTGGCAGCAACGCATCCGCCGCCTCGACACGCCACGGCTTCGGCGCAACGCCGCCGAACGCGACACGCCCGGTGCCGTCGGCCTGAATCACCGCCGCGACCGATACCAGCGCATAGGCGTAGGACGCGCGGTCGCGTACCTTCTCGTAGAATTGCTTGCCGCCAATCGGTCGGGGCAGGGTCACTGCGGTGATCAGCTCGCCCTGCTTCAGCACGGTATCCTGCTGGGGCGTGTTGCCCCACAGCCGATGGAAGTCGGCGATCGGGATCGAGCGGCGCTGGCCGGTCGCGTCGACCGTCTCGATCACCGCGTCGAGCACGCGCATCGCCACTGCCATGTCGCCCGGGAACGTCGCGATGCAGCTGTCGCTGACGCCGATCACGCCCAACTGGCGCGAGTAGCCGCCGATCGCGGCGCATCCCGAACCCGGCTTACGCTTGTTGCACGCCATGTTGGTGTCGTAGAAATAGGGGCAGCGTGTCCGCTGGAGCAAATTGCCCGCGGTCGACGCCTTGTTGCGCAACTGGCCCGAGGCGCCCGCGACGATCGCGCGGGTCAGAACGCCGTAGTCGCGGCGGATGCGCTCGTCGGCGGCGAGATTGGTATTGGTCACCAGTGCGCCGATGCGGAGACCGCCGTCAGCGGTCGCCTCGATCTTGTCGAAGCCGAGATCCTGCACGTCGACCAGATGCGTTGGCGTCTCCACCTCGATCTTCATCAGGTCGAGCAGGTTTGTCCCGCCCGCGATGAACTTGGCGGTCGGATTGCCTGCAACTGCGAGGGCCGCCGCCCCGGCATCCTTGGCGCGTTCGTAGGTGAAGGCCCTCATGCGTCTGCTCCCGCGACTTCGGCCATCGCATCGGCGATGTTGGAATAGGCTCCGCAGCGACAGATGTTACCGCTCATCCGCTCGCGCATCTCGATGTTCGTCGCGGTCGGCTTCGCATTCAGGTCACGCTGTACGTGACTAGGCACGCCGCGCTTGATCTCGTCGAGCACCGCAACGGCGGAGCAGATCTGGCCGGGGGTGCAATAGCCGCACTGGTAGCCGTCGTGCTTGATGAAGGCCGCCTGCATCGGATGCAGCTTTTCCGGTTTGCCCAGGCCCTCGATCGTAGTGATCTCGTTGCCGTCGTGCATGACCGCCAGGCTCAGGCAGGAATTGATGCGCACGCCGTCGACCATCACGGTACAGGCACCGCACTGGCCATGATCGCAGCCCTTCTTGGTGCCCGTCAGCTGCAGATGCTCGCGAAGCGCGTCGAGCAGCGTCGTGCGCGGATCGAGATCCATTTCCCGCTTTTCGCCGTTGACCACGAATCGCACGGGCAAGGTGGGAGAGGCCTGCGGCTGGGGCGGTGATGCGGCGAGCGCGCTTCCCGGTGAAGCGACGATCACGGCAGTCGCCGCGCTGCCCGCCAACAGACCGCGTCGTGAAAGCTCAATTTCTGATGTGCGGGGCATGGATTTTGCGCTCCTTTCGCCCCAACGGGCACCTGCGATAGAATTTCGATCCGCGTCATTGCCGTGGGACCATCTTAACGTGTCAGCCGCCGCTGTAGTGCGTGCGCAATATTCAACGAAGCGATGAGTACTGCTCACCGTCGTATGAGACGACGGAGACGATCGGGCTGACGCTCAACTGCACTCCTTGATCTGCACCGTGACCGGCCCGGGCGTATCGAACATGCTCACGTCGCCGTTGACCCGGCCGAGCACGACGATCCCGGGCGATGGAACGCGGCCATTCCGGTAATAGATGACGAAATCATTCGTGCCCCAGAGCCCGATCGTTCCAGCCGAGAAGTCGGTCTGCCGCGGCCCCCCGGGCAAAAGGGCAGGCAACGGTCCGGTCTTCTCCTGTCGGAGATGGTCGCGCATCTCGACGGTGAGCGGGAGCCTCGCCAGCAGCGCCCGAGTGGCGGGGCTATCGACGAGGTCGGCAGTGATCCGGCCTCGTTCGGAGGATATCACGATGCCTCCGCCAACGACCGCACGCGTCGCCGGCGAAGTATCGCTGTCGCCGTTCGCCACCGCAACGTCTCCATTACTTGTGCTGGCTGCATCACCGGGGTGGTCCTCGGCGGCGCACCCGGATGCCAGACTGCCCGTCATGATTAGCATTGCCATCTTGATCCCGGTTTTCACTTTCGCCGCCTTCCACAAATGCGTTTGCGGGCATCTTCACTCGGCTGATGGATGCCGGATCGACCTCGGCACCCATCGCTCCTGCGGAGTTCACGGCTTGCCGCTGTCCGTGCCGGGACCGGCGCGATATTGCGCGTCGGACACCTGCTCCATCCACTTGACCGGCGACCCGTTCAGCGATTCCTGAATCGCGATATGGGTCATCGCCTGCGTGGGGGTGGCGCCATGCCAGTGCTTGCGATCGGGCGGGCACCACAGCACGTCGCCTGCGTGAAACTCGATCGTCGGGCCGCCCTCGACCTGCGTCCACCCGACCCCTTCGGTCACGATCAGCGTCTGGCCAAGCGGGTGGGTATGCCACGCAGTGCGAGCGCCGGGCTCGAAATGGACCGTCGCGCCGCCGACCCGGGAGGGCGAGGGACGCTGGAACTGCCCGCTGATGGCCACCTTGCCGGTGAAATATTCCAGCGAGCCGTCGGTCGTCTCTTGATCGACCTTGCGCGTGACTTCCATGGTGGATCTCCTGTCCTGGGCCTGAGCAGAGTGCGAAATGGTCAGGGTCATGATCGCCAGCGTCACGCCGCGGACGGTCGTCGAACCGATGGTCTTCATCTCATCATGTCCTTTGCGAAAACTGCTGTCGCGGAATGGTGCCTGGCCGGCGTGCATCAAAGATCTGCAGCCGGTGAACGGCTGGTGGTCCGGCTTCCGGCGTGGCCGAGCAGCGCCGAGGCAAGGAGAATCAGCGCCGCAGAAAAGAAGGTGGCGCCCGGACCGAAAGCATCGAACAGCAAGCCACCCCCGGCGGCCCCCAGCGTGATCGCAAGCTGCACCACGGCGACCATCAGCCCGCCCGCCGCTTCCGCATCCTCGGGCAGCGTGCGGCTCAGCCATGTCCACCAGGCCACCGGCAATGCGGTGCCGACGAAGCCCCACGCACCCAGCAGCAGGGCGACGGCAACGGGGATAGAACCAAGCGCGATCAGGGCGAGCGCGATCCCCGCCATGATGACCGGGGCCGCGACCAGCGTCACCGACAGGTTCCAGGCGACGAAGCGACCGATCAGCCAGGTGCCCGCAAGGCCTGCCGCGCCCATGCCGAGCAGCATGGCCGAGAGGAGCGAGACGCTGACGCCCGTGACCTGCTCGAGGAACGGACGAAGATAAGTGAACAGCGCGAACTGCCCCATGAACAGCAGGCCGACCGCCCCCATGCCGATCCGCGCTTCGGGCCGACGCAGCACACCGAGCGAACCGGTCGCACCGGATGCGCGATTGGGCGCCATCGACGGCAGCGTCGCCCATTGCCACGCGAACGTCGCGACGGCGAGCGGGACAACGATGAAGAATGCGCCGCGCCAACCGATATACTGGCCCAGGAAGCTGCCGAGCGGGGCGGCGATCGTCGTCGCCAGCGCGTTGCCGCCGTTCAGCAAGGCCAGTCCCTTGGGAACCTGTTCGGTCGGCACGAGGCGCATGACCGTCGCCGTCGACATCGACCAGAACCCGCCGATGGCGATGCCCAGCAGCGCGCGACCGGTGATCAGCACGAGGTAGGTGGGCGCGAATGCCACCGTCAGTCCGGAGACCAGCATCAACAGGGTTAGGCCGAGCAGCAGATGGCGTCGGTCGATACCCGCTGCCAGTGACGCGATCGTCAGGCTGGTCACGACCGCGAAGATCCCGGACACTGAAATCGCCTGTCCGGCCGCCCCTTCGGTGACGCGCAGGTCGGCCGCGATCGGCGTCAGGATGCTGACCGGCATGAACTCGGACGCGATCAGCGTCGACACGCATAAGGTGAGCGCCAGGACCGCACCCCAGCGCGCCGTTGATGCCGCCGGCGGGAGATGCCGGGCGTCGGTGTTTGCCATGCTGGTCATGCCTATGTCCCTCTGGTCCTGTCGGGCCTTCGAGACACGATTATGGGGGCGGGAGCGGCACAGGGTTAGCGGGTGTCTGATCCATGCCACGATGAGCAAGGCTCATCATTGCGACCGGTCATGACCCGAGCGGATGGATTTCCCTGATGAGCTCGATGAGCAGGCGAAGCCCCGTCGGCACCTGTCGCCGGCCCGAATAATAGATATGAAAACCCGGACCGGTCGACACCCAGTCCTCAAGGACGGCGTGCAACTCGCCGCTGTTCACGAGTGATGCGACCGTGGGTTCGGGAAGATACGCCAACCCGACGCCGCGCCGGACGAGGCTCAGCCCGAACTGGGTCTCATCAAAGGTGATCGGCCCCGGAACGTCCAGCTCGAACGCCTCGCCCTCCTTGTCGAACTCCCAGCGATAGATGCTGCCGTCGCCCAGGCGGATCCGTAGGCAGCGATGGTCCTTCAGGTGAAGCGGATGCGTGGGGACACCGTGCCTCGCCAGATAGGCTGGCGAGCCGACGACGACCCAACGGATGTCAGGCGACAGGCGCTGGGCGATCATGTCCTCGGGGACGGTGCCGCCATAACGAATGCCGGCATCGGCCCCTTCCGAGATGACGTCAACGAGATGGTTGGTGACGGCCACGTCGATCTGGATATCGGGATACCGCTCCACGAAGATCGGCAGGACCGGACCCAGCAGCAGCGTGGCGGCATGTTCGAGGATGTTCAGGCGGATGCGACCGGAGGGCTCGTCACGGTAGCGGTTGAGGGCCTCCGCGGCGGATCCGATTGCCTCGAACGGCTCGACGATCTTGCCCAGAAGCTCCTCTCCCGCGGCCGTCAGCGTGACGCTTCGGTTGGTCCGGTTCAGCAGCCTGACGCCCAGCCGGGTTTCCAGCCCCTTGAGCGAATGGCTGAGCGCCGAAGCGCTGACACCAAGATCGAGGCCGGCACGCCGAAAGCTGCGATGGTTGGCGATCGCGAGGAAATAGCTGAAATCGGCGAGGTCGGTGCGGCTGATCTTCATGGCCGCATTCTGCTCGCTATGCCCATTGGTGGCAATTTCGTCCGGCGATCGGCGGGAATCGTCCTGCGAAAACCGCCGTCGCGTCAGCATATCCTAGCCGCAGCCCTACATTCGCCCGGCCCGGCGATCCACGAGGCCTTCATCTTCGGCCGTCCCTCGGGACGCAAATTCTCCAATGATCTGAGTGCCCAGTTTTGTCTCCTGTGGGGCACCACATCTCCGGAAATCGTTGAGAAACAATCGCTTAGGCCGCAGTCTCGTCCTGACTGTCGCACAAAAGTGTCGCACAATGCCTCTTCCGATGATGAGCTAAGTCTTTCAAATCGTTTCCGAAATGAGGGCTCGGGATGTCGCACACAGGTGTCGCACCGAGCGCCTTCTGGCGTTTGGCGTCGAGGGGCGATGTATCAGTATCGGGTGCGGGTGCGGGTGCCCGCCGATCTGAGGCAAGTCATTGGATCGAGCCATATCAACAGGTCGTTGGGGACAGCCTCGCTGGCCGTTGCCCGACGATCGGCAAAGGTGATGGCCTATCAGATCGATCGAAGCTTCGCAGAAGCGCGGAATTCTGGCGCATGGAAAGCTGCGTCAGCACAGCCTCCGCTACACGTCGCGGAGGTTGCTGCGTCTTCGACGAACGCTGATCATCGACTGACGCTCGGAGTTATCGTCGAACGCTATCTGACGGACGCAACCATCAGTCGTTCTCCGAAGAGCCAGATCGTTTATCGGACGACGTTCGCGACTATCTGCGCCATTCTGGGCAGCGAAACGCCCATTAAGTTGATATCGCGTGATGGGTGCCGTCAAGTGTTGAGCGTGCTTCAAGCGCTTCCTCCGAACTCACGCAAAAGGTGGCCGGGTATATCGCCCGTCGATGTTGCTGCGGACGCTCACCAGCGTGGTGTTGCCCCGATGAGCGCCGCAAACTGCAACGAGTATATGAATAAGCTTTCCAGCCTCCTCAACTGGGCTGTCCGAGAAGAAATGATCGACCGAAATCCAGCACGGGGGTTGCGGGTCGCTGACCGGAGGCTGGCGCGCGAGAAGCGTGATCCATTCACGTTGCCGCAGCTAAGCGCCATTTTCACGGCTCCTCTTTATACCGGATGTAAAGATGATGGCTTGGGCTAGAGGCTGTTATGGACTTGGAAGCGGGCTTGATTCATCCGTTATTGGATGAGCATTTGCCGCAAGTCGTATCTGTCTGACGTCAGTGATGAGGAATGGTCGCTGGTCGCACCATATTTGCTGTTG
>NZ_JASCXF010000064.1:0-18293 GCF_030062225.1 Sphingomonas sp. 2R-10 | reverse complement strand
ATTTCTGTAGGATCTCCCACGGTTCGTCCTCCTCGTGTGAGGATAGGCTCGGCCCACCCGAGCAACCCTCGGATCACGACTGTAGGGCGAACCAACCCGGCCAACGACACGGACATACGGTCTTACGGTGAACACGCTCGTCACTGCCGTCTTCATGTTGTCGTAGATGCCGCGCGTCGGCACGCCTCCGAAGAAGGTAAACGCCCGCGCATGTGCGTCGAACAGCATCTCCTGTGTCTCGCGCGGGTAGGCCCGCACATACATCGCCCGCGATGCGCACAGCCGGACATGCGCGACCTTCACGCGCATCGGCTTACCCGAGATCTCGACGTCCTCGTGGCTCCAGTCGAACTGGTAAGCCTCGCCCGGCCGGAATAGCAGCGTGATGAACGCTGGCGCATTCATCACGTCGCGACGCCGCGCCTGCCGCCAGCGCGCCGCATAACTGCGCACCGCGTCGTACGAGCCGTCGAACCCCTCGCATAGCAGCAGGTCGTGGATACGCGTGAGGCGCAGCTTCTCGCGCCGCGGTCGTGCCTCGTCTTCCTCCAGACTTTCTGGCATCCGGTCCGTGCCCGCGACACCACTCGCTCGCGCGGGGCGGGTCGCCCACGGCTCGAGGGATCGACGCTTTGAGGGATGCCGGTGACGGCACCTCGTCGAGGCTTGTTGCTGCCGGCATTTCGAAACCGGCGGTCTGTCACCGGGAGATCATGACGATGCTATAACGAGGCATCATGTCCGCAAACCGATCCGGTCTTCACGCCAATCTGCGCCGTTTCGGTGCGGCGCATGCCACCCGCTCGCTCGGCTGGTCGGTCGTGGACCTTCTGCTCGCCTGGCATCTGCACGCGAAGCTGGGTCTGTCCGGTACCCAGACGGGTTGGTTGATGCTGACGCTACTCGCGGCGGGTGGAACTGCCACGTTCCTGGTCGGTCTGGCGTTCGCGCGTAACCGTGCCACGGGTGAGACGGTCGTCCGGGTGCAATTTCCGGCGAGCATGGCGACGGGGATCCTTCTGGTGCTGCAGTTCCAGGTCACCGACCCCGGAGCCGTCCTGGCGATCGGCCTCGCGTTCCGTGTCGCCTATGGCGTGCAGGACGTGTCGCAAAACATGCTGAGTTCGTTGTTGCCGGCCGACGAGGCGGAAGCAGCCTGCTATGCCCGCATACGCGTAGCGCTGAGCGCGGTCACCCGGTGCTGCGTCGTGACCGGGTTCGCACTGCTGACGCCCGCAGGTTCCGCCATCATGCTGGGAGCGATCGCGATCGCCATGATCGTCTCCGCCTGGTCGCTCCGCGACCTGGTCTTCCCGGTAAGGCCGACCATCGAGCCCCCACGTGATCCTCACCACCGATGCATGCCGCCGGCACTGGCGCCGCTGCTGGTGGCGTGGATGATCGCCGCGACCGTGCTGCCGACCCTCCAGCGGCTGCTCATCTTCGCGCCCGCGCTCGACGGGTCTGAACGAACCGGAGCATGGCTGCTGGTCGGCTTCTGTGCCGGGTCGGTCATCGGGCCGATGATCAGCCAGGTGGTCAACCGGGTGGCGGTGCTGGCGATGATCGTCGCCAGCGGTGCGGTGATGATCCTCCCGCTGCAGCCCGGCCAGGGAGGCGCATGGTGGTCCATTGCCGGCGCGGTGGTTCACGGCGTCGGCGTCAGCATCGTCGGTGTGAGTCTCTGGGCGGCCACCTCCCGCGTGGCGATGACCAACGCAGACGCAGGTCGAAGCGGCGACGGCGTGGTGTTCGGGAGCGTCATCCTGACCATCCATCTGGCGTCTGCCGGCGGTATGCTCGTGCTCGGGCCGCTGATCGAAGGGTTCGAAGCGGGACGGCAGGGTACGGCTTTCGCCGCACTGGCGCTTACCATCCTGGGGGCGGTATTGCTGGCCGGAGCGGGCATCAGCGGAAGAACAGAGCCTGCAACGGCAGGAGTGCGGCCCCGATCGCAGGAGCATCGCCCGTGATCTCGCTGGCGACGACAGAAGGAAGCGGGAACGGACGATCATGACGGGGCGGGCTGGCCGGCAGGTCCACCGCTTCCGCCAACGATCGGGCGAGCCACGTAGGTAGCCGTCCGCCGATGACTACCTTGCTGGGTGCCACGATATGGCCGAGCAGGAACGCCAACGTGGCGAACGGATCCTGCGCCTCGGCCAGCCAGGCATCGACACCCGGCGTCGATGGATCGATCGCGTTGAGCATGTCCTCGACCGTCGCGAACGGTCTGCCTTCCCGCGCCACCAGGGCATGAAGCCGGTCGAGACCGGGATAGCTAGCGTATGGACGGTTCCGGCCGAGGAGCCACCACACGCCGCCGAAATCGCCCGCATTCCCGCGCGCGCCCCGCATCGGTTTCCCGTCCACGACGAGGCCGCCGCCGAACCCGTTGGTGAGATGGCAGTAGGCGAAGGTCGCGGTCGTCCGGCCGACCCCCAGCAGTCCTTCGGCGATCGCCGCGCAGGTCGCATCGTTGTCGCACAGAAGGCTCGACCCCAAGGCCGGTCGGAGCGTTTGCAGGAGATCGACGTCAACCCAGTCCGGCAACGCCCGCGGTGGATTGAAGCGCGGCGGGTCGCCTACCAGAAAGCCCGAGAAACCCACCCCGGTGCCTACGATGCGATCGGGATCGATGCCCGCCGCTTCGATCACATCCGCGCGCAGCCCGGCGAGCGACGCGACGACGGCGGAGCGCGATCGGTCGATCATGGCGATGCAGCGCTGTGCCCTTACGACACCGGTGAGATCCACCAGCGCCATCGAGATGGCATCCCCGGTGATCCCGACGCCGAGGCCGAAGGCATGGTCCGGTACCAGCGCCAACATGGTGCTGGGGTTGCCGCGCCCGGTGGCGACGCGAGGGGTCGCGGCGATCAGACCCTCCGCCGCGAAGCCTCCGACGAGACGCGCTACGCTGGGCTGCGACAGATCGAGCAGCCTCGGGAGGCCGCTCTGAGCCGCGGATCCACGGCGCAGCAGCAGATCAAGCAGCCCCCGCCCGCCCGCCCCGATCGGGCGGTGCCAGGGCGGCGGTAGGACATCGCCGAGCGGCCTCGCGCAATCGTTTGTCATTCAGCTGTAACTCCGAAGCGATACATGGCAAATACTATTCGACTCGATGGTGCCGGAAGCGTCCGGAATACGCAATCGGGTTGGGAGGATGCGTGGGCACGTGTCGGCGTCGGAAGCGCCGCACCGGCGGACGGAAGCGGCATCGGCCGCCGTCCACCGCGCCCGCCCGCATGTGGCACGAGAAAGGATGGACCATTGAAGACGCGCAAGATGTTCCGGTTGCTGGCAGCAGCATCGATGCTGACCCTTGCCGCCGGTGCCGCGGAAGCCCAGAGCGCGCCGAAGCCGGCTGAGACGGTTCCGCCCGCTGACGCCGCGCCGCCCTCCGATTCCGCGCCGCCCACCGACGCCACGGCCGGCGAGGACATCGTGGTCACGGGTACATCGACCCGGCAGCGGAAGTTCGATGCGCCATATTCGGTGTCGACGATCGGTACGGCCCAGATCGCGGACGCTGCGCCGCACAGCGTGGCCGACCTGCTCGCTGCAACACCGGGCATCACGGTGGAGGCGTCGGGCGGCGAGGGAGGGGGCGAGAACGTCGTCATCCGCGGCCTGCCGTGGAGCGGCTGGCGCCTGATCGACTTCAACCAGGACGGCATGCCGTTGTTCGAGAGCAATACCGAACGGTTCATGAACGTCGACCAGTTCTACCGGGTCGACCTGGACACGCAACGCGTCGAGGTCGTGCGGGGCGGCACCGCACCGCTGTTCTCGAACAACGCGCCGGGAGGCGTCGTCAACTTCATCACCGGCCACGGCACCGAGACTTATCAGGGAGCGCTGCGCCTCGAGGCAGGTACCGGCAATCGAGCACGGACCGATCTTGCCCTGTCGGGGCCTATAACTGATCGGCTGCTCGTCAGCGTCAGCGGCTTCCACCGCCGCGACGACGGACTGCGCGATCCGGGATACAACAACGCCGACCGTGGCGGTCAGTTCAAGGTCGGAGCGACCTACAAGCTGGATGGCGGCCGGATCTGGGGCGACTTCAAGTACCTGAACGACCGCAGCATCTTCTACACCGCCCTGCCGCTCGCCGATCCGGTGACGGGCGCTTCGCTGGAGGGTCTGATCGATCCGCGCGACGCGACGCTGAGTTCGCCCGCGTTCCGCCGGGTCACCCTCCGGACGCTCGATGCGAACGGGCGGCCGACCACGATCCGACGCGATCTGGCGGACGGCATCCATCCCGATGTCTGGACCGCGACCCTGGGCGGTGACCATGAGCTGGGTGCGGGCTTCGTGCTCGCAGCGACCTATCGCCACATGGAAGGAACGACGGGGTTCGATACCATCCTGAACGGCGCGCCGGTGACCGCCGGGTCGTTCCTGGCTGGGCGGCTCGCGGGAGCGCGCTCGGCGTTCGGCGCAGGCGTGTCGTCGCTGCGCTACGTCGTCGCGGGCACCAACACGGCCTACGATCCGGCGACGACCGGCAACCTCGTGATGGCGAACACCTGGGCGTCGATCAGGACGCGGACGCGCTACGACGCCGGCGACATCCGCCTGACCAAGACGCTGGAGACGCCGATCGGCCGGCACTCGCTGACCGGCGGAGTCTACCACAGCGACTACCGCTACGCCCAGGATCAGTCGCTCAATTCGCTGCTGGTCAATGTGCGTAATCAGCCGATCGCGCTGGACGTCCAGGCGCTGGACGCGAGCGGGCGAGTGCTTGGGAACGTCACCGAGAACGGCTTCATCGGCTACGGCGCCGGCAGCCAGAACGGATCGCTCGATGGACGTTCGTTCGCCTTCTATCTGGCGGACAGCTGGCAGGTGACGCCCGCCTGGTCGATCAATGCCGGCATCCGCCGAGTCTCGCGCCGACAGGACGGCGTCCAAGGCATCCTCGGCACGGTCAGTGCCGATCCTAACGGTCCGATCGCGGCGCGTTCCGTCGCCGGAGTGGTGCGCACGGTCGCGCGCTCCGAGGATCTGAAGGGCACCAGCTGGACGATCGGCAGCGGCTACATCTTCTCACCCGGCGCCAACGTCTTCGGACGCTACACCCGCAGCTTCAGCTATCCGCGCTTCGACACGATCCTCGGCGGGGCGACGCTGCCGGGTTCCACGCAGCCGCTGCCCGTCGCGACCGTCCAGCAGGCGGAGGCAGGCTTCAAGTTCGCAACCGACGGTCTGCGCCTGACCACCACCGGCTTCTGGTCGAATTTCGACCGGCTGAACGGGGGCACTCAGGTGGCGTCCGCCGACGGCACGATCGCCAACTCCAACATCATCTTCGACACGCGCACCTTCGGGGTGGAGGTCGAGGCGGTCGTCAGTCCGTTCGCAGGCTTCGACGTCTCGGCGGTGGGCATGTGGCAGGATCCGAAGATCGTCCGCGTCGACACGCTGACCGGCGTGAATGCGCAAAGTTCGCAAGGAGGGGACATCACCCGCGTGCCGCGCGTGCAGCTGACGGTGCAGCCGTCCTACGACTTCGCGGTCGGCGCGACGAAGGCGCGCCTCTACGGCACGTTCTTCACCATCGGTCGGCGCTTCCAGGACGCGTCCAATCTCAGCCGCCTGCCCGCCTATTCATCGGTCGATCTGGGCGCCAGCATCGAGGTGGACGGGCTCGAGCTTCGCGGCAGCGTCAACAACGTCTTCGACGTCGTCGGTCTTACAGAGGGCAACGCTCGGGCGGCCGTGATCGGCAGCGGCACCGGGGTGCTGGACGCGACGGTCGGCCGCTCGATCTTCGGCCGCAACTTCACCGTCGCGTTGACCGAGCGGTGGTGAGGTCGGCTCTGTCGCTGGGCATGGCGGCGCTGGCTTTCGCCAGCGCCGCTCCGGCCGCGCCACGAGGCGCCCGCGCCTCGGTCGGCGCGATGTTCGCCGGGCGCACGACGCCGGTCCTGGTCGTCGCTCACCGCGCCTGCCACAATCCCGCACCGCATCACGGCATGGCGGAAGAACTGCCTGAGAACTCGCTCGCGGGCATCGAGCGCTGCATCGCCATCGGGGTGGACATGGCCGAAGTCGACGTCCGGCGGACCCGCGACGGCTACATGGTGCTCATGCACGACGACACGGTCGATCGCACGACCGACGGGCATGGCAAGGTCGCCGACCTTTCGCTCGCCCAGATCCGCGTTCTGCACCTTCGCGCGAACGAAGGCGGTGCCGACGCACCGAACACCGATCTGCGCGTGCCGACGCTGGAGGAGGCGCTGGCGACCTCGAAGGGACGCATCGCCCTCAATCTAGACGTCCAGGCGGGTCTCTACGCCGAGACGGTCGCAGTGGTGCGCGGTCTGAAGCAGGAGGACGGCGTCGTCGTCAAGCAGGCCGCCGGAATCGGCAGTCCGCTGCTTGCGGACACACCGCCGTTCGACAGGGTGCCGTTCATGCCGGTTCTGAGCGGACCGGACGATCTCGACGCCGTCGCCGTCCGGCAGTCGGCGGGCGTGCGCCGACCCGTGGCGATCGAACTGCCGAGGCTGCCCGCTGCCTCCCTTCCGCCGATCGCCGAAGCGGCGAAGCGTGCAGGCGTCCGCCTGTGGGCCAACTCGCTCTGGGACGGCTTCATCAAGGGCATGGGCGGCGACGTCGATGCTCTGCGCGACCCGGCGGCGGTCTGGGGCCGGATGGGCCGAGCCGGGATCACCGCGATCCAGACCGACGAGCCGGAGGCGCTGATCCGCTACCTGGCCACGCCGGGATCCTGACCTTCCATCGACGTACGACAAGGGGAGAATGATGATGAGTTTCTCGATCGGCAGGACCGCGGCGTTCGTTGCGGCGTTGTCGCTAGCGCTAACACCGGTCTCGGCCACCGAACCATACCAACCAGGCGCAGTCATCGCTGCGTTGAAGAAGGTCAACCACCGGCTGAAGATCGTCACGTCGCACCGTGGCGCATATACGGACTGGTGTCCCGAGAATACGGAATGCGCGATCAATCGAGCCGCGCAGAACAACATCGAGGCGGTGGAGATCGACGTCAAGGAAACGAAGGACGGCGTGCTTTGGCCATCGCACGACATTACGATCGGTCGCGGCACCAACTACACCGTCAACGGGCAGCTCTTCGATCCGTTCAAGCGCTCCGCCCAGAACAGCGCCAACAACCCGTACATATCGTCCATGACATCCACCGAGATGTTCAAGTTGAAGCTGAGGGACATGAGCGGGCGCGTCACCCATGTTCCGGCGACGCAGTTGTTCGACCTGCTCCTCAACACGCGGAACAACCACCCGAACATCCTGGTCATCCTCGACATCAAGTATGCGTCTTCGGTCCAAAAGGCGGCGTTGGCGATCAAGGCCCTGCACATGCAGAACCAGGTCATAATGAAGTTCTCGATGGACTTCTTCACGCCCCTCGAGGTGACGCGACACACCCTCGGGTATCCGTTCGTTCCGACCCTCTATTCCGGATCACTCGATCGTATCGCCGAGACTCGCCACCTCAACCTGCGGAGCTACTACGATCGCGTGTTCTCGTACGTTGCGGACTACCGGACCGTGCCCGGACTCGTCTACTACGAGCTCGGTAACAAGATGTTCTATCAGGAGGGGTCGAGCGTCGGCGTGCAGGGGCCGATGCAGAATCTGACCCAGCGGCTGAGACAGGTGAATGCCCCCATCGGCAACTTCAACCCGGTCATCGAGCATCACGCCACGGCCCAGCACCCCTACACCGGCTTCTATCATACCGACGGCCAGTGCTGCACAAGGTTGATCGACTTCCTGACCGTCACGAAGCACTTCGGGCGGGAGACGCGGGACGATCGACCCAATCTCGAATGGCAGCTGAAGTACAACGACAACGTGATCACCGACAACGCGATCGATGGTCGGTCCCTGGCTCACCGCTTGGGGTTCCGTCAGGACGAATACACGTTGGTCAGGTAACAGTCTCCAGCCACGGATGACGGCCGGCTCATTCGGCCGGCCGTCGCTCGCTCGGGAAGCACATATGATCTCGCAAAGACGTAACTGGATGGGGTTGCTGATCGTCGGATCAGCGGTAGCGCTCGGCGCTTCGTTGTTCTGGTTCGGATCGCTTCGGTCGCCCGTTACGGACAGGGGTGTGATCGTGGTAAGCGCTGGCAGGCCCACACCGGCATCGACACCAACGCCGCAGGCATCGCGGATCGGAAGCGCGGTCTTTCCGCCCGTACCCCGCTTCGACGCACTGACGGGCTATCAACGGATGGCGATGACCTTGTCCCGCAGCCGCGATGCGGCATGGTCTCCGACGGCCGAAACGCGGCTCTTTCGTGCGATCGCGCCGACGATGCAGGGACTGAAGCTGGACCGCATCCATTGCGCACAGGGGGCATGCCAGATCATCGGCACGCTCGATCAGGGGAACCTGAGTCAGGACGATGCGGTACGTCAGCTGCTCGATGGCGGGATCCAACGCGGTCTGCGCGGGGCGGGATTCGTCGAGAACGGGAACATGGTGATAGACGCCGAAGGTGACGATCGGCTGCGCTTCTATCAGTATGTCGCTCTGCCGAGCTTGATAAGAGGATAAACGAGATCCTCTTACCCCTGGCCTTATCGCAGTAGGTCGATGGCGTCGCCGACCAAGCGGCAGGGCCCGGCGGTGTGACGGTGCCGACGCACCAAGGCGGACCGGAACCGACAGCGCGATCGACCCCGAGCGAGCAAACTGACCCTCGCGAGCGGCAAACTGACCCTTGAGATCATTTGGTCGACGGGCCTCGCCTGCACATCTGTAAGCGCGGTCTGGAGGCCGCCTTGTTACGGCGCTGGTAGTGGGGATGCTTATCGCCTTTGACGAGGGCGCGGGCAGTGCGGGAAGTTTTTGGCTCTACGACCAGTCATACGAGCACTCGTATGACTGGTCGGATGGAGGTGGTCGGCCGGGTGTCGGGCCGACGGCGGTGGTCGGACGCGGAGAAGCTGGATGTCCTTGCCGAGGCATTCCGGCCCGGTGTGCGGGTCTGCGACATCATCGCGCGCCGCGAGGTATCGAGCAGCCTGATCTACACGTGGCGCAAGCAGTTGCGCGAGGGCAAGCTGGCGGGCGTCGTGCCTTCGTTGTCGGCGTTTGCCGAGGTACAGGTTGCCGAACCGGTCGCGCCGACACCGCAGCCGGCGCCATGTCCACCGGGATTTATCCATATCGAGCTGCCGGGCGGGGTGCAAGTGAGCGTGGATGCCGCGGTGGATGCAGGCGCGCTGACACGGGTGCTGTCGGTGCTGCGGTGAGCCCTGTGCCGTTGCCGACGCGGGTGTTCCTGGCGTGCGGGGTGACTGACATGCGCAAGGGGTTCGACAGCCTGGCGGTGCTGGTGCAGCAGGTGCTGGCGCAGAACCCGCATTCCGGAGCGCTGTTCGCGTTTCGCGGCAAGCGCGGTCATCTGGTCAAGCTGCTATGGTTCGATGGGCAGGGTCTGTGCCTGTTCTCCAAGCGCCTGGACCGTGGCCGCTTCGTCTGGCCGGTGACCGCGACCGGCACGGTGGTGCTGACGCCGGCACAATTGTCGATGCTGCTGGAGGGCATCGACTGGCGCCGGCCGGAACGGACGTTCGCACCGACGCTGGCGGGATGAAAACGGCGGTTTTGCGCCGGTTTCGCTCGCCCCTTGCCACGCAATCTGCTATGAAATCCGGGTGTCGGAAACGCCCGTTGCCCCTGGTGATGCCACCGAGCGGATCGCCGCGCCGGAGGCGTCGCTCGCCCGGGCCAATGCCGCACTGGCTGCCCGCGACCTGCTCATCGATACGCTGCGCGGACAGATCGCCCGACTGCGGCGGATGCAGTTCGGCGCCTCGTCCGAGAAGCTGGGCCGCGAGATCGAGCAGCTCGAACTGGCGCTGAAGGAACTGCAGACCGAGCGCGATGCGCCTGTAGCCGAGGCTGCTGCATCCAGCCTGACGACCCGTCCGGTGCCTGTCCGCGGCCTGCCCGACCATCTGCCGCGCGAACAGGTCGTCCACGAGCCGGCGTCGGGCGCCTGCATCTGCCCGGACTGTGGCGGTGCGCTGCGCCCGCTCGGCTCGGACGCGCACGAGATGCTCGACATCGTGCCGGTGCGCTGGCGCGTCGTGCGCAACGTCCGTCCCAGATACAGTTGCCGGGTATGCGAGAAGATCGTCCAGGCACCCGCACCGGTAAGCGCTGTGGCCAGAGGCAAGGCCACCTTCGCGACGCTGGCGCACATCGTGGTCTCGAAGTTCGACCACCATCTGCCGCTCTCTCGCCAGGCCGGAATGATGGCCGCGTAGGGGCTCGACATCGACCGCTCGACGCTGGTGGGCTGGACCGGGCAGGCCGCAGCGCTCCTTGACCCCATCGTCACGCGCATCCGTGACGAGGTCCTCAGGGCCGACAAGATCCACGCCGACGACACCCCGGTGCCGGTGATTGACCCTGGCCGCGGCAAGACCGCGACTGGCCGGCTGTGGGTGTACGCGGCCGACGACCAGGCATCCGGCAGCACGGCACCGCGCGCGACATGGCATCGCTTCACACCCGACCGCATCGCCGCGCATCCGATGGCCCATCTCGCCGGTTTCTGCGGCTTCCTGCAAGCGGATGCCTACGCCGCTTATAACGGATTGTATCGGGGTTGGCGTCACCGAGGTGGCATGCTGGGCACATTTCCGGCGCAAGGTCTTCGACCTGCACGAACGGTCGCCTACGCCGCTGACCACCGACATCCTCGAGCGGATCGGCGCGCTCTATGCCGTCGAAGCTGAGGTCCGCGGCCAACCGCCCGACGTGTGAGCAGCCCCCACCGGGTGGTCCGGGTTGATAGTTAGTGCATCGTCGTCTCCGCCGCCATTGCCGGTCGGAGGTGGAGCGAAGCGGAACCGGAGATCGGCAATGGCGGTGCGGCCGTTTCCGGGGCTGGCGGGCGGTAGCCCAGGCTGCTGTGCGGCCGGACGGTGTTGTAGTAGCGCCGCCATGCCTCGATCAGCACCTTGGCCTCGGCAAGGCTATAGAAGATTTCGCCATTGAGCAGTTCGTCGGGCAGCGAGCCGTTGAAGCTCTCGTTATAGCCGTTCTCCTACGGCGAATCCGGTGCAATGTAGAGCGTCGTCACGCCGATCTTCCCGAGCCATTTCTGGGCCGCGGTCGCGATGAACTCGCTGCCGTTATCGGACCTGATATGGGCTGGCGGGCCACGCTCGATGAACAACTCGGCGAGTGCCTCCAGCACATCCTTATGGTTGAGCCGACGCGCGACCACCAGCGCCAGACATTCCCTGCTGGCCTCGTCGATGATGGTCAGAATGCGGAACTTGCGCCGTAAGCGTCCGGTCTTCTCCGCCTTGCTGACGAGGTGATCCGCAAGCCACCGGTGTGACACTGTGGCAGACACCGGTGCGGCATCATGGCGACGCGAATTATCGAGATGGTCGGGACTGAGCCGCGGCGACGGTTCAGCGACGATGACAAGGCACGGATCGTGTCTGAGGCGATGATGCCGGGGGCAAGCGTGCTGGACGTGGCGCGGCGTCACCGGGTGTGCACGTCGCTGGTGTACCGCTGGCGACGCACGCTGCTGCGCGACGGGGTGGCGAGCGAGGCATTGCCGTTGCCCGGGGCGTTGTTCGTGCCAGTCGAGGTCGCAGGAGTGCCGATGGTGCCGCAGCCAGAGCCGCTCGGGCCAGGTGTGGTGGAGGTGGTCGGCCGAGCCGGGCAGCGCATCCGCCTGGTGCCTCCCATCGACGCGCGGGTGCTGAAGGCCGTGCTGGCCGGGTTTGCTTGATCGGGCCGCCAAGCGGTGTCCGCGTGTATCTGGCGGCCGGTGTCACAGACATGCGCAAGGGCTTCGACGGGCTGGCCGCGCTGGTACAGCAGCGGCTGCGCCAGGATCCGTTTGGCGGTGCGGTGTACGCCTTCCGGGGCAGGCGCGGTGACCTGGTCAAGCTGCTGTGGTGGGACGGTCAGGGCCTCGTCCTCCACGCCAGGCGTCTGGAGCGTGGCCGGTTTACCTGGCCGACGACTGGGGACGGTGTCGCGGTACTGACCCCGGCGCAGTTGTCGATGCTGCTCGAAGGGGTGGACTGGCGGCATCCGATCCGGTCTGCGGATTCCAACGATCGCGATCAGCCATTCCAACATGATGGCGATCAGCGTTCCGACATGATCGCGATCACACGAGGTCACCGGGTCGTCGTCGGGATGGGTGTCATCGGGCGGGTTGGCGGTCAAGCCTGGAGGGTTGGTTTGCAGCGTCGCATACTGTCGCCATCGAGCTCGATCCGGTGGGCATTATGGACCAGTCGGTCGAGGATGGCGTCGGCGTAGGTCGCATCGCCGATGGCGTGATGCCAGGAGGCTACGGGCAGTTGGCTGGTGACGATGGTCGACTTGCGGCCATAACGATCTTCTAGGATTTCCAGCAGGTCGTGTCGGGCCTGGGCGTCGAGGGGTTGCAAGCCCCAGTCGTCGAGGATGAGCAGTTCGACCTGGGCAAGGCTTTTGAGACGGCTGGCGATGCGCCCGTCGCCGCGGGCGAGCGCGAGCTCTTCGAGCAGGCGAGGGAAGCGGGCGTAGAGGACCGAGCGGTTATCGCGGCAGGCCTTGTGACCGATGGCGCAGGCCAGCCAGGACTTGCCGATCCCCGTCGGGCCGCAGAC
This sequence comes from Sphingomonas sp. 2R-10, assembly GCF_030062225.1. NCBI lineage: Bacteria > Pseudomonadati > Pseudomonadota > Alphaproteobacteria > Sphingomonadales > Sphingomonadaceae > Sphingomonas > Sphingomonas sp. 2R-10. The sequence continues at coordinate 5,636 of NZ_JASCXF010000064.1, read as the reverse complement.
CGCCAGATTGTCGTGGGCGTCGATCCACTCGCCCTTGAGAAGGGTTTCGAATAGTCGACGGTCGAGGCCACGGGGTTTCCGGTAGTCGATATCCTCGGGCGCGGCCTGATGGCGTAGCTTGGCATAACGCAACCGGGTCGACAGGCGCTTGTCATGGCGCCACGCGACCTCGCGGTCGAGCAGCAGCGCCAGCCATTCGGCATGGCCGAGCGTGGCGGCGTCGCCGTGCCGGTCGACCTCGACAAAGGCTTTGGCCATGCCTTGCAGGCCGAGCGCCTGCAGCTGGTCGAGCGTGGGATGGGTGAGCACGGGCAATCTCCTCAGTGGTAATAGTGGGAACCGCGGATGTTGGGATGGTCGACCCCGACCTCGCCGGCACGACGGGGCTGGGCCACCGGCACGCCGTCGAGCTTCTTTTCGAGGATGGAACGGACCGCGCCGTAGTTGCGTGCGCCGATCTCCAGCGCGCGCAGCGCGGCCGCTTCGAGACGAACGGCGCCGAAGTGCCGCGCCAGCCGCAGGATGCCGAGGCACGAACGATAGCCATGTTCGGGATGCGGGCGGTCGGAGAGGATCTTCTCGCACAAGAGCGTCACCGAGGGACCCAACCGCCCGGCCTCGTCGAGCAGGCGCTCGGCGGTCCAGTCGGCGTAGCGACGATGGCTGGAAGGCATGTGGTCGGCGACGCTGGTGTGACGGCCGTTGCCCGACCCGCGCATGTGCGCGGCGATGCGCTCGCCCTTGAGGAAGACCTCGACGGTGCGGGCAGTCAGGCGCACCTCGACCGACGCGCGGGCATAGCGGTACGGGACCGAATAGAAATGCCGCTCGACTTCGACATGGTAGTCGAGCCCGACCTTGCAGCGGCGCCACTGCGCCAGGATGTACGGCTCGGCCGGCAGGGCCTTGAGATGGGGGGCGTCGAGTTCCTCGAACAACTGTCGGCGGGAACGGCCGAGCCGGCGCATGACCCGGTCGTTCAGCTGCGCCATGAGGTCGGCGATGGCGGCGTTGAGTTCGCCGATGCCGTACCACACCCGGTGGCGCAGCCGCCCCAGCAGCCAGCGCTCGACGATGCCGACGCAGGCCTCCACCTTGGCTTTGTCGCGCGGCCGATAGGGTCGCGCCGGCAGGACTCCGGTGCCGTAGTGCGCTGCCATCTCGGCATAGGTCCGGTTGACCTGCGGGTCGTACAGGCACGCCTTGATGACCGCGACCTTGGCATTGTCGGGGATGAGCAGTCGCGTCACCCCGCCGAAGAACGCGAACGCGCGCATGCGCATCCACCCAGTCCGGCAGCGTCTCGGTCCCGTTCGCCTGCGCAAATGACAGGCTGGAGGCGCCGAACACCGCCACGAAAAGATGCGCCTGGCGGATCTCACCGGTCAGCCGGTCGACCACCACCGGCACCGTGTCGCCGGCATAGTCGACGAAGGTCCGCTCGCCTCCGACATGCGATTGCCGCATCGTCACCGGCAGGCGCTTTTCCCAGTCGCGATAGAGCGCGCAGAAGCGGCTGTAGCGGTAGCCGTCGGGATTGGCTTCGATATACTCGTCCCACACCACCTGCAGCGTCACGTGCTTGCGCTTCAGCTCGCGGTTGACCGCGGCCCAGTCCGGCTCCGGGCATTGCCGCTGCCCGCTCGTGCTCGCCGCCACGCCGTACAGCGCATGCTCCAGCGCCGCGTCCGTCATGTCGGCCGGCACTGGCCAGCAAAGCTCCGACGCGCGGAACCGCTGCAACGTCATCCGCACGCTGGTGCTGCCCGTGCCCACACGGCGCGCCACTTCGCGCGACGGCAGCCCGCCCTCGAACGTCAGCCTCAAGATCTCGCGCACCTGGCGCATCGGCAGTCTCTCCGTCGGCACTGAACCCTCCCGTAAAAGGAGGACACTGCGACGGCCCGGACACCTCGCTCTACCCGCTCCGGCTGATCGCCATCATCGCGGAATCCTGATCGCCATCATGTCGGAACGCTGATCGCCATCATCGAGGAATCGTGATCGCGATGATGTCGGAATCCGCACCGGTCCTCGCAGCCGACCCTGGCCTGGTAGAAAAGCACGGTTTCCTGCGGCTTTCGCGTGTATCGGCACGGGTGTTCTGGTATAAGCGGGCGTATCGCCCGATGCCGCCTCGCTGCCCGACGATATCGCCCTTCTGAAGGCCATGCTCGTCGCGGCCGGCGCCGAGCTGGAGCAGTTGCGGATGCAGGTCGCGCGGCTGCGGCGCATGGCGTTCGGCCGTTCGTCGGAGAAGCTGACGCACCAGGCAGACCAGCTGGAACTAGGGTTGGAGGAGTGTGAGGCGGAAGTCGCCACTGCGACGATGCCGGCGGCCACCCGGACACGGGAGACCGCCAAGCCGTATCGACAGCCGCTGCCCGACCATCTGCCCCGCACCGAGGTCGTGCATGAGGCACCGTGCGTCTGCCCCGGCTGCGGCGGTGCCATGCGGCGTATGGCCGAGGATGTCACCGAGCAGATCGACTATGTCCCTGCCTCGTTCCGGGTCGTGCGCCACGTCCGGCCGCGGCTCAGCTGCCGGTCATGCGAGCGCATCGTGCAGGCGCCATTGCCGTCCATGCCCATCGAGCGGGGCCGACCCGGTGCCGGTCTGCTCGCACATGTGCTGGTGTCCAAATACGCCGACCATCTGCCGCTCTACCGCCAGTCGGGCATTTATGCGCGCCAGGGCGTCGACCTTGCCCCCTCCACTCTGGCGGATTGGGTCGGGCGTTCGGCCGCACTCCTCGATCCGCTGGTCGACGCGCTCGAGCGCCACGTTATGGGCGGCTCTACCCTCCACGCCGACGACACGCCCGTGCCGGTGCTGGCCCCCGGCGCCGGTCGTACGAGGACAGGCCGGCTGTGGACTTATGTGCGTGACGAGCGCGGGGCTGGCGGCGACGCTCCGCCCGCCGTGCTGTTCCGCTACGCGCCCGACCGCAAGGGCGAACGGCCCGCCGGGCACTTGCGGACATTCCGGGGCGACCTTCACGCCGATGGTTATGCCGGGTTCGACCGTCTCTATGGCGAGCGCATCGCAGAGGTGGCCTGCTGGGCGCATGTCAGGCGCAAGTTCTTCGACGTCCATGCCGCAACCGGCTCCGCCACGGCCCGCGAGGCGTTGGACCATATCGCCGGCCTCTATGCGGTCGAACAAGACGTGCGTGGTCAGCCTCCTGACGAGCGACGGCACGTGCGCCAAGCTCGGGCCGGACCGCTGCTCGATGCGTTCCGCCAGTGGCTCGACGCGACCGGACCGAAGCTGTCCCGGCGCTCCGACCTCGCGGTCGCCATCCGCTATGCGCTCGCCCGCTGGCAGGCGCTGACCCGCTATGCCGACGATGGTCGCCTCGAGATCGAAAACAATGCCGCCGAGCGCTCGCTGCGCGGCGTCGCTCTAGGCCGCAAAAACTGGCTGTTCGCCGGCTCCAATAAAGGTGGTCACCGCGCCGCCAGCATCTACAGCCTCGTGGAAACCGCCAGGCTCAACGGCGTCGACCCCGAGGCCTGGCTGGCCGACACCATCAGCCGCATCGCCGACCATCCGGCACGTCGGGTCGCCGGACTCCTGCCGTGGAACTACCGTCCCACCTGAGGTGACGCCTTCACCGGACGCTTACCTTGCGCCCATCATGGGTGAGCCCTTCGACGAAATCATAGGCCCAGACATCTAGCGAGATGTGATCGATGGATTCCGTCTCGGACGCGCTTTTCGACGGCCGGAGATTAAGAGCGCTGACCGTGGTCGACGCCTTCACCCGCGAAGCGCTGGCGATTGACGTTGACCAAGGGGTCGAGGGCGAACAGGTCGTCGCCGCGATGGCACGGATATCGGTGATCCGCGGCGTGCCCAGGACCATTCGCGTTGACAATGGTCCGGAGTTCATTTCGAAGGCGCTCGACCGCTGGGCGTACCAGAACGGCGTGATGCTGGGCCTCAGCCGACCAGGCAAACCGACCGACAATGCCTTCGTGGAGTCGTTCAACGGCCGCCTTCGCGACGAGTGCCTGAACGTGCATTGGTTCCTGTCCATCGCCGACGCCCGAGCCAAGATCGAGGCCCGGCGACGGGACTATAACGAGAGCCATCCTCACACGTCGCTTGGCTGGATGACGCCGGTCGAATATGCTGCTGCCACAGCCATCAAAGCGGCCTGATGAACGCCGGAAACTCACCCTCAGGTTCGATGAGAAACCGAGGAACCCTCACAACCACGCTGCATTCAAGCTACGCGTGATCTAACCTTAGCGCTCTGAAAACGACCGCGAGAGGCTTTCGGTCAGCGGGTCAAGCATGTACTGTAAGGCGCTACGCTTCTGCAGCGTGACCGTCACCTGTACGGGTACGCCGGGACGAATACCAGTCTCCGCCCCCCGGATTGCGCGCAACATGGCGACCTGACTGTCGGGAACCACGATCGTGGCCGTGAAGTGGCTGAGCCCGGTGCGTTCGTCTTGGACGCTGTCGGCCGACACCGTTCGGACGATCCCGGTCAGGATCGGCAGCTCGCGATCGTGTAGCGATAGAAATTTCACCTCCGCTTGTCGACCGGAGACGACTCCGTCGATGTCCTCTGGCGCAAAGGTCGCGCTGACCTCCAGCGGTGCCGCATCGGGAACGATGTCGAGGATCACTTGACCCGGCGTGATGACGCCGCCGGCCGAATGCACCTTGAGGTCCACGACGCGCCCGGAGACTGGTGCGCGCACGATCGTCCGTTCCACCTGTTCCTTTGCCGCAATCCACTTAGGCAGGGCATCGTTGAGCTGGAACTGTGTCTCCCGCAACATCTTGGCGCTTTCGTCCATTAATAGACGGCGGTTCTGGGTGGCCTGTTGCCGCGTCCCCGCGATCTGTGCCTGGGACGAGGCAGCGCGCGCAATTAGATCGGCATCGCTGCCTTCAAGCGCCGCCAGATTGCGCTCCAATGCACGAACCGTGTTGCGCGATACGTCGCCGCTCTCGGCGAGCCGCCGTGTGCCTTCCACCTGCGCTTGCAGCGATGCCCGCTGTTGCGCGGTCGACGCGGACTGCGCCCGATATCCCTGGACCTGCTCGGCCAATTGATTGCGTTCCGATTGCAACACGCCGGACCTTGACGATAGGAGTTCGCGCTGCGCCGCCGATTGCGCGAGCTGAAGTCGCTTTGCTGCGTCGACCAGCGCCCGGTCCTCGCCTTTCATCCGGGCGAACTCAGCGGGCCAGCGGATCGGCCGGCCGGTCACGGTTGCTTCCAATCTTGCGCGTTGCGCCTGCAGATCGATCACCGATCCCGCGAGCGCTCGCTCGGTCGCCGCGACTTCGTAACCCGACAGGCGGATCAGGATGTCCCCGGAGCGGACCTGCTGCCCCTCCCGCACCGCCACCTGCTCGACGTCCCCGCCATACCGGTGTTGAACCACCTGCCGGTTGCCGGCGACGACCACCTGCCCGCTGCCGAACGCGGCGGCATCCAGGTGCGCCACCGCAGCCCAGCCCATAAAGACGACGAAGAACAGGAAGGCGATCCCGCTTCCGACCAACATTGCGAGGCGTGGTGAATCGTCAAGATCCTCGACGCGGCCGAACCGGCCGTGCGGCATGGCCGGCGCGCTCATGCCCCGCCCCCCCCCGGCCCAGATACGGG